>CALGAJ010000283.1 GCA_937951975.1 uncultured Desulfotignum sp. | reverse complement strand
CCCGGAGCGGGGATGGGGGCGCCGCCGTGACACTTGAGGGCCCGGATGGTGGCCACCACCACCGCGCAATGGGGCTTGAGCCCGGAGTAACGGCACTTGAGGTTCCAGAACTTCTCAAAGCCGATATCGGCCCCGAAACCACTCTCGGTGACGTTGTAGTCGGCCAGTTTCAAGGCCACCCGGTCAGCAATGATGGAGCTCTGGCCGATGGCGATATTGGCAAACGGTCCGGCATGAACCAGGACCGGCTGGCCTTCCAGGGTCTGCATCAGAGACGGGTTGAGGGCATCCACCATCCAGGCGGTCATGGCACCGGCCACCTGCAGGTCTTCGGTGGTCACGGGCTGGCCTTTTTTGGTATAGGCCACCACGATTTTGCCCATTCTCTCCCGCATGTCTTTCAGATCCGTGGCCAGAGACAGAATGGCCATGACTTCCGAGGAAACCGCGATGCCGAACTTGGATTTCATCATGAACCCGTCGGCCTTGCCGTTCACACCGTCGATACCGATGATGATGTTTCTCAGGGCCTGGCAGCAGAAGTCGATGACCCAGCCCATTTCCACGTTGGTGGGATCGATGTCCAGGCGTTTCATGCCGGACAGTCTTTCCAGCTGCTCATCCGTGTAGTTTCTCTCATGCTGCATCCGGGAGGTCAAAGCCACCATGGCCAGGTTGTGGGCGTTCATGATGGCATTGATATCACCTGTGAACCCCAGGGAAAACGGGGTCAGAGGAATGCACTGGGCCAGCCCGCCGCCGGCGGCCGATCCCTTGATGTTCATGGTGGGTCCGCCCGAAGGCTGACGGATGGCGGCACACACGTTTTTCCCCAGTTTGCCCAGACCCTGGACCAGACCCATGGAAGAGGTGGATTTGCCTTCTCCCAGCGGTGTCGGGGTGATGGCGGTGACATCGATGTACTTGCCGTTGGGTTTGTCCTTTAACCGCTCCATCACTTTCTTGAAATCGATTTTGCCGATATAATGGCCGTGGGGCAGCAGTTCTTCTTTGGTCAGCCCGAGTTTTTCACCGATTTCATAAATGGTCAGCATGGATGATTCCGCATCCTGTGCAATTTCCCAGTCTTGATGTTTGGTTGGATCTAATGCCATGATTTACTCCTTTGTTGAATTGGACTCTGATTGAGCCGGTGATAAAATAATATTATAAAACAAAGCGTTATGCTTTTCGTTCACACCCCGGCAAATATTACGCACCTGTCAGTGTAACTAACTATATAAATTAACATAAAAAATCAACAGGTTTTCGTGAGATGCCGCCTGTTTTTAAAAACAGGCGGCCCACTGCAAAAAAACCGGGCGGTTATTTCAACGGATTGCCGGCAGGGCATGTCGGTTTTATCCGGCATCCCACAAAACCGGGCTTCCAAAAATCCGGATCTAACAATCGCTTAAATTCTTGAAAAAATCAATATTTTTGAGAAAAAATATAAAATTTACGCATTAAATACTAATTAAATGGTGAAATGCCCAATTTTTTAAGATATTATTGCCTGAAATTATCCGCTTTTTTCACAATACTATTTAATAATTAAATCCGATTCAATCTGATTTAACCGCGTCTGGTTCCATTATAACCGTCTGAAATTAAATTTGATTCATACAATCAACCTTCCGCTTAATAAATTCACTCATCTATTGACAAAAAAGGGTACAAATTATAAATCATATGCTGTTATCGATATTACAAACCATGTAACATGGGGTCTGGTGAATGGAAAGACAATGCAAAATCAACTGCGGGTCAAGTGAAATTGTCACTTTCATTCTCCTGTATCCATTTCACATATTGTCACACCGTTTCAACCTTAATTCCTTCCAACTCATAACCATCTTTAAACATTAGGAGGTAAACGTGGGATTCGAAATAACCAAAGAAACCTATGCCGGCGCCATTAAAAACATCACCATTGGAAAAGGTGATGGTGCACTGACGGTCGGCGGCCAGACCAGTTATCCTTTTTATCAGTTCGAGGGGGATATGCCCAACAAACCCATCATTGCCATGGAAATCTGGGACATGGAACCCGAAGACTGGCCGGAAGCCGCCAAGGCACCTTTCAAAGATGTCTTGAATGATCCTGTGGCCTGGGCCAAAAAATGCGTGGATGAATACAACGCACAGGCCATTGTACTCCAGCTCAAAAGCACGGATCCCAATGATAAGGATGTCAGCCCGGAAGATGCGGCCCAGACCGTCAAAAAAGTCAGCGAAGCCATCAATGTCCCCCTGATCGTCTGGGGATGTGCCGTACCTGCTAAAGATTCGGATGTCCTCAAAAAAATCAGTGAGGTGTGTGATGGGCACAATCTGGTTCTGGGGCCGGTGGAGGAAAAAAACCACAAAACGATCGGGGCCGCCGCCATGGGATATGGACACACCATTATTTCCTCTTCTCCCATTGACGTCAACCTGGCAAAACAGGTGAACATCCTGCTGGAAAACTTAGGTGTTTCCCTGGACAAGGTCATTGTGGATCCCACCACCGGTGGCCTGGGCTACGGCCTGGAATACACCTATTCCGTGATGGAACGTCTGACCCAGGCCGCCATGACCCAGGGGGATGACAAGCTGCAAAACCCCATGATCAACAACCTGGGCAACGAGGTCTGGAAATGCAAGGAAGCCAAGCAGCCGGTGGATGAAGCCCCTGAACTGGGCGATCCGGAACGCCGGGCCATTCTCATGGAAGCCGTGGGTGCGGTGTCTTATCTCATGTCCGGCTCCAGCATTCTGATCATGCGCCATCCGGAATCCATCAAACTGGTCAAAGCGTTCATCGATCTGTCATATGCCGGCGGCTCCGCCAAAGACATCGGCCCTGTCACCAAACAGCTGGATGATGTGGAGATCGATTTTGCCGCCCTGTCACCGGAGCCGGACCTGACCATTGCTGAAGAAGAAAAGAAAGCGCCGGCCAAAAAAGCGGCGCCTGAGAAAAAAGAAGCACCCAAGCCTGCTGCAGCCGCCAAAACGGAAGCCAACCCCGCCCCGGCTGCGGAAGCAAAACCGGCCCCGGCTGCGGAAGCAAAACCTGAACCCGCGGCAGCCGCTCCGGATCCGGCGGCGGAAGCCAAAGCCAAGGCCGAAGCTGAAGCCAAGGCCAAAGCCGATGCCGAAGCAAAGGCAAAGGCAGATGCTGAAGCCAAAGCCAAAGCGGAAGCTGATGCAAAAGCCAAGGCCGAAGCCGATGCAAAGGCAAAGGATGAGGCTGAGAAAAAAGCGTTGAAAGATGCCGCTGCCAAACGGGAAGCTGAAGAACAGGCCATCAGAGATAAACGGGCCGCTGAAATGGCCAAACACAAAGCTGCACCCGGACCCAAAAAATCCGTGACAATGACGGCCGCCAAAGTACAAAAAGACATGCTTGTGAACATCGTTGAAAACCTGAACTGGATTCACCGGCGCTAAATTCTTTAAAGCAACGGTGATTTTGGATCCCAAGGAACAAAATCACCTTAATCATATTTTGAAAAAAATAATAAGAGGAGGAACCTCTGATGGCAGAAGTAAAAAAAGCAAAAGCAGCCAAAGAACCCAAACTGGCTGATCCCATTGAAGCATCATATGAAGTGTCCACCCAGGAAATGATCGAGCGCTCCCACAAATTGGAGGTTGAGACCATTTTTGACCGGGCTGTGACCATGAAGCCCTGCAACATCGGTATCCAGGGCATCTGCTGTAAAAACTGCGCCATGGGTCCCTGCCGGCTTCCATTACCCAAAAGCGGCATCGAAGGCGAAGACACACGCAAAGGCCTGTGCGGCGCCACACCCAACACCATTGCGGCCAGAAACTTTGCCAGAATGGTGGCTGGCGGCGCAGCAGCCCACTCCGACCATGGCCGGTGTGTGGCGGAAGTATTCATGTCCGCCGCCAAAAAGGAAACCGATGCATATAAGATCAAGGATACCCAGAAACTGCTGGCCATTGCGCCCCATCTGGGCGTTGCGGTCACAGTGGAAGAGGATGGAGAAACCAAAGACAGAGATATTGATGAAATCGCCCTGGAAGTGGCGGAAGTGGCCCTGAATGAATGGGGCAAGGCAGACGGCGAACTGCTGTATCTCAAACGCGCACCTCAGCCGCTTCAGGACAAGTGGGAAAAGCAGGGCGTCAAACCCAGAAACATTGACAGAGAAATCGTTGAAATCATGCACCGCACTCACATGGGTGTGGACCAGGATTACAAAAACCTGATCAAACAATGCACCCGCTGTTCTCTCGCAGACGGCTGGGGCGGTTCCATGCTGGCCACGGATCTTCAGGACGTACTGTTCGGCACCCCCACCCCGCTGCAGTCCGAAGCCAATCTGGGCATCATGAAAAAGGACCATGTCAACATCATCATCCATGGCCATGAACCGGTCCTTTCCGAAGTCATCGTGGCTGTGGCCCAGTCCGAGGAAATGCTCAATTACGCCAAGGAAAAAGGCGCGGCCGGCATCCAGCTGGGCGGTATCTGCTGTACAGCCAATGAAATGCTCCAGCGGCACGGGGTCCCCACGGCGGGCAACTTCCTTCAGCAGGAACTGGCGATCATCACCGGGGCCTGTGATGCCATGGTGGTAGACATCCAGTGTGTGATGCAGAACCTGGCCAATGTGGCCAAATGTTTTCATACCAAACTGATCACCACACATCCCATTGCCCGGATGGAGCAGGAAAATGTCGTTCATATCGAATTCAATGAACATTACGCATTGGAAGATGCCAAACGCATCGTGAAAATGGCCATTGACAACTTCACGAACCGGGGATCAGACATCATGATTCCCCGGCACAAAGCCACCCAGATCGCCGGATTCGGTGTGGAATCGATCCAGTATCATCTGGGAGGCACTTTCAGAGGCACCTACTACACCCTCAACGACAACATCATCAACGGCCGGATTCGCGGCGTGGCCGGTGTGGTGGGCTGCAACAACGCCCGCTCCCGTCACAATGAAATGCATGTCAAAGTATTGAAAGAGCTGATCAAAAACGATGTTCTGGTTCTTACCACCGGCTGCGACGGCATCACCGCCGCCATCCACGGCCTGCTCACCCCTGAAGCGGCACAGGTTTACTGTGGTCCGGGTCTGGCTGAAATCTGTGAAACCGTGGGTATTCCACCGGTGCTTCACCTGGGTTCCTGTGTGGACAACTCCCGGATACTTCTTGCCGCCACCGAAGTGGTCAAGGCCGGCGGACTCGGCAACGATCTGTCTGATCTGCCGGTTGCTGGATCTGCGCCCGAATGGATGAGTGAAAAAGCCATTTCCATCGGCCAGTATTTTGTCACTTCCGGTGTTTACACGGTATTCGGCGGGTATTTGCCCACCTCCGGTGCACCGGTCTTCCATGATTACATCTCCAAGGATCTGGAAAATATCTATGGTGGTATGTGGGATGTGGAATCGGATCCCATCAAGCATGCCCAGATGATGATCGCCCATATCGACAAAAAGAGAAAAGCACTGGGTATTGACAAAGCCAGAGAACGGGTACTCATGGATATGGCCGACCGTCAGAAACTGGAAGCCTAGGAAATTTGAGAAAACTGAACTCAGAATTACAATAAATCCTCAACGAAGGAGGAAAGAAAACATATGTCTAAATTAATCGCATTTGCTGCCATTCAGGGCGGTTACAAAGTAGTTGCGCAGGTGGAAGGTGAGCTGGAAAAAGCCCTTCAGACCTATGACGCCAGTACCCAGATCGGATTTCCCAACACCGCTTATTATCTGCCGGTCATTTACTCTTTGACCGGGTTGAAATGTGAAACGCTGGAAGATCTGAAAAAACCCATGGCATTTGCCAGAAAATTGCTGCCCCCCCATATCAAGCTGAAAAACTGGCTCCCGTACCTGGGTCCTCTTCTGGATGCGGGTATGGCCGGTATCATCTCCTATGAAGTCAAAGAAGCCCTGCGTTATCTCAGTGACCCCGATTTCTATATTGCCCAGGAAGACCCGGACATTGAAAACGGTAAAATCTGGGTGGGAGCGGCCGATGATACCATTTTGAGAAAACGCGGTGTAGAGTTTGTGGACGGGTCGGCCCCGGGTTTTGCAGCCATAGTGGGTGCCGCCCCCAACAAAGAAATCGCCAAAATGATCGTGGAAGACTACCAGAAACGGTCTCTGTATATTTTCTGTGCAGCCAATCACAATGGCAAAACCCTGATCCAGCAATGCCTGGATGCGGATATGCAGATCGGATGGAACACCCGTATCGTTCCGTTTGGCCCGGATATTTCTTCAGCCGTATTTGCCCTGGGGTTTGCCAACAGAGCGGCCATGGCATTCGGCGGGGTCCAGCCCGGTGATTACAAAAAGATCCTGAAATACAACAAAGACCGGATCTTTGCTTTTGTCAACGCGTTGGGTGATGTGGGCACCGAATGGGGCGTGGCCGCGGCCGGTTGTGTCAACTGGGGTTTCCCGACCCTGGCGGATACGGAAATTCCGGAAATCCTGCCCACGGGTATCTGTACTTACGAGCATGTGGTGGCCCCGGTGGCCCACGAAGACATGGTCCAGAGATCCGTGGAAGTCAGAGGGCTCAAGGTTCAGGTATCTGAAATCGATATTCCCTGCGCATTCGGCCCGGCCTACGAAGGTGAGCGGGTCCGCGGGGCCGATCTGTATGCCCAGTGCGGCGGCGGCAAGACCCAGTGCACCGAGCTGGTGAAAATGGCCGACATGAACAAGATCGAAGACGGCAAAGTGGAAATCATCGGGCCGGATATCGACGGCATCAAAGAAGGCGGGACCTTCCCCCTGGGAATTTTGGTCCAGATCGCGGGAAGGGAGTTCCAGGATGACTTTGAACCCATCATGGAGCGTCAGATCCATCATCTGATCAACTATATCCAGGGGATCATGCATATCGGACAGAGGGATATCTCCTGGGTGCGGATCTCCAAGGCCGCCATTGAAAAAGGATTCACCCTCAAGGACATCGGTGTGGTTCTCCATGCCAAATTCCACCAGGATTTCAACAAGATCGTGGACAAGGTCCAGGTCACCCTGTACACCA
>CALGAJ010000282.1 GCA_937951975.1 uncultured Desulfotignum sp. | reverse complement strand
CTCTTCCGATCTACCGGTGCTGGTTCTTCTGCATGCCCGGAGTGCCGTCGGAAATGAAACAGATGATGGATACGTGTGTGGTGACCCGCATTGAAGCCATCCAGGGAAAACAGACCCGGATGCTTATCCGGCGCTTCACTGTGTTCGGGCTTCATGAATCCCGGGTGGGCACACAGCTTTCCGGGTTTGAAGATCTGTTTCCCGGCATCCGCCTGGGATTCAGGGCCAGTTTTCCCGTGATTGAAGTCAAACTGGTCAAAGATGCGGATGAAGACAGCCAGGAAGCCAAAACCGTCATGGACCGGGCCGGAGAATGGGTGGTCCGGCAGCTGGGCAGCAAAGTGGTGTCCAGGACCGGGCTGTCTCTGGAAGCGGAAGTGGGGCAATGCCTGGTTGAAAAAGGCCAGACCCTGGCGGTGGCGGAATCCTGCACCGGCGGACTGATTGCACATTTGATCACCCAGGTGCCGGGCAGTTCGGACTATTTTTTGCTGTCTGCGGTCACCTATGCCAATGCTGCCAAAATCAAGGTGCTGGGGGTCAATCCCCAGACCCTGGATACCTGCGGGGCTGTCCATGAAAAAACAGCGCTGGAGATGGCCGCCGGGGCCAGGCGGGTGGCGGGATCGGACTGGGCTGTTTCCACCACCGGTATTGCCGGACCCGGCGGGGGGCCGACAATGAAACAGGTGGGTACTGTGTGCATCGGGCTGGCCGGGCCCGGGGGGGTGACAATGGCAAAAAAATTTGAGTTTAAATTTGATGACCGGGAAAAAAACAAGAAAATGTTTGCCGCCATGGCGCTTGAAATGCTCAGGCGGTATCTGACAGGTGAAATATCTGTTTGAACCAGGCCAGGGCCTTTGTTTCAAATTCCGCCTGATCCCGGGGGGATGACATGGGGTGGTCCCCATGTTTCTGGATGATGCAGTGTTTGGGAGACTGCATGGTTTCCAGCAGGTTCCGGGCGTTTTCCACCGGAACGATCCGGTCTGCATCACCGTGGAAAACAAGCACATGATGGAGTGCTCCGGCTTTGTCTGACAGGTCGAACAGCAGATTTTTTTCGAAAAATGCCAAAGGCAGGGCCGGTCTCGTTGCTGTGGCCCGGGTGGGAATATTATGAATGGTCCGGCTTTTAAGCGGGGCCGCACACAGCACACCACCGCTCAGCCGGCCGAATGTGTTCTCCAGAGTCTGCCAGGCATTGATGCAGGTGGCCCCGCCCATGGAGGAACCAAATACACCCAGGTGCGGTCCGGTTTTGTTCAGGTCTTTTACATGGGCCACGGCCGCCAGAAAATCCCGGGACCGCTTTTCAAGGGATGTGTCCCGGACAAAATCCCCCTGGCTGTCCCCGCATCCCCGGTGATCAAACCGAAAAAAGGCCATGCCGTTTTCCGGCAGCAACCGGGACAGCACCTGCTGTTTGGCGGAAAACCGGCTGCCTTCCAGTCCGTGGGATCCCACCACCACCGGGGGCCGGGGTGTGCCCGGTAAAAACAGCTCTCCTTTCAGGACCAGCCGGTCCACCCTAAACTGTGTCTGAACGATCTGCATCTTGTTTTTATGCCATGGAGTCGATATAATCACAAGCTTTTAATTTTGAACCAAAAAAAATGGAAAACATCCATGACAATAAAGAAACGCAGCGTGTGTGACCTTGAGATTATCGATCTGGCATATGGGGGAAAAGGGCTGGCAAAACCGGACGGATTTCCCGTATTTGTAGACCGGTGCGTGCCCGGGGACCGGGTTCGGGTAAAAATCTCCAAAAAGAAAAAAAGCTGGGCCGAAGCCAAACTGATTGAAGTTCTTTCAAAATCTTCCCTGCGCCGGGAGGCCCGGTGCCGGTACGCAGATTTTTGCGGGGGATGCAAATGGCAGTCGATTCCTTACCAGACACAGCTGGATTATAAAAAACAGCATGTGGTTCAATCGTTGGCGCACATCGGCGGTCTGGCCCATGTGCCGGTTCTGGATGTGATCCCATCGGATTTTGTGTTTGAATACCGGAACAAAATGGAGTTTTCCTGTTCCGCCAGACGGTGGCTCATGCCCGAAGAACTGGCTGATGACAACGTTTCCAAGGATCTGGGAATCGGGCTGCATGTGCCGGGCACCTTTGACCAGGTGATCGACATTCATCACTGTGACATCATGCCGGAACAGGGCAATGCCATTTTGGCACATATCCGGCAGTTTATCCGATCATCGGATCTGCCGGCCTATCATCTGCGCCATCATACCGGATTCTGGCGGTATGTGATGCTGCGGCACTCCGTGGCGTTTGATCAATGGATGGTGAACATCGTCACCCGGGACAAGCATCTGCCCGTGGTCATGCAGCTGGCGGAATCACTGGCGCAAGCCTTTGACAATCTGGCATCCATTGTCAACAACATCACAGATGCCAGGTCCGGGGTCAGCCTGGGAAAAGAGGAAATACTGCTTCACGGCAGCGAAGTGATTACCGAGCGCCTGGGCCGGTTTGAATTTGAAATTTCCGCCAATTCCTTTTTTCAAACCAACACAAGGGCCTGTGAAAAACTGTATGACGTGGTTGCCCGGTACAGCGGTCTCACAGGGAAAGAAACCGTGCTGGATCTGTATTCCGGCACCGGTACCATTCCCATCTGGCTGTCGGATCAGGCCGCACAGATCACCGGAATCGAGATCATCGATACGGCTGTGGCCGATGCCCGGAAAAACGCGGCCATGAACCGGATCGACAACTGCCGTTTTCTGGCCGGGGATATCCGGGAAGTGCTCCCGGAGTTAGGTGAAATCCCGGATGTGATCGTGATCGATCCGCCCCGGGTGGGCATGCACAAGGATGTGGTGGCCCGGGTGCTGGGCCTGGGATCTGAAACCATTGTCTATGTCTCGTGCAACCCCGCCACCCTGGCCCGGGATCTTGAGATGCTGGCACCCGGGTATGAGGTCGTGGAGGTTCAGCCGGTGGACATGTTTCCCCACACGTATCATATCGAATCCGTGGCCCTGCTGAAACGGCGGTAAACCCTGCCTGGCATCATTGGGATTCAGGCAGGGGAGCCGCGGTTTTTTTGTCTTTGGGTTCCGGTTCTGAAAACAGGCAGTTGAGAATGATCATGTCTTCATCTTTTTCCGTATGGATTTTATACGGCAGATTATTGAACAGCCGGATCATGCCTTTGTTCTGGGGGGAGGTATAGGCGATCAGGCCTTTGATCCCGTTGTCTCTGGCAGCCACCGCCAGTTTTTCCTGGAGAATTTTAGCGATGCCCATGCCCTGGTATTCCCGGGATACGGAAAATGCGATTTCCGCCATATTGACAATGGGGTTTCTGAAATATTCTCCCACGGCAATGATTTTTTCAAACCCCAGTTCTCCGATGGTGGCCACAATGGTCAGGTCATTGATGTAATCGATTTCATACGTGGTTTCAATCTGCGGGTGAACAAAACTTTTCTTTTCATGAAAAAAACGGGAGATGATGTCTCCCCGGTTCATGTTGTAATAGTGTTCCTGAATGCTCCGTTCATCAACGGTTCTGGCCGGCCGGAAATTGATGGAATGGCCTTTGATCTGAATGGTTTCTTCATATTTGAGGGGATACACCCCCTTGATGGCCTGTTTGAATTGACGTCCCGAATCGATGAGGTCCAGTTCCTTGGCCCGGGAAAACAGTTCATCCCTGAAGTCGGGATGCGCAATACTGATGAGCGCCATGGCCCGCTCCTGAAGGGTTTTGCCGAACAGGTTCACCACCCCGTATTCCGTGGCCACGAACTGGACATCTCCTCTGGGCACCACCACGGCGGTGTCCGACATATGGGGAATGATCCGGCTGGTTTTGTCATTGTCCGTTGTGGAGGTCAGCATGAGAATGGATTTTCCATTGGGCGACATGGCCGCTCCCCGGGTGAAATCCAGCAATCCGTTGATTCCGGTGTAATTGTTCAAAGGCAGGGCGTCCGCCGCCACCTGCCCGGTGAGATCAATGGCCATGGCCGTGTTCAGTGTCACCATCTGGTTGTGACGGCCGATGATGGTGGGATTGTTGATATAGTCGGACGGATGGAATTCAATGGACGGGTTGTCATCGATGAATTCATACAGCATAAAAGAGCCAACGGCGCTGCCGGCCACCAGCTTGCCGTTGTTGAACCCTTTTTTCTTGTTGGTGATCACCCCCATGGAAAAAAGCCGCATCATGGGTTCGGACAGATACTGGGAATGCACCCCCAGATCGTTTTTTTCCGACAGGCAGACCATGGTGGCGTCGTTGGTGACCCCCAAGCTGGTCTGAATGGTGGATCCGTCCGTGATCAGCCGGGAGATATGTTTGGCAATGATATTGGCGGTTTCCATTTCCGGAAGCGGTTGAATGGTAAGCAGTTCCTCTTCATGTTCCACAATGAAATCCACATCATTGACATGGATGAAACTTCTGCCCAGAACCCGGGGCATGTTGGCGTTCACCTGGCAGATGACCAGATCCGCAGATTCACAGGCCGCCATGTTGATATCCACGGATACCCCCAGGCTCATCCACCCGAAATCATCGGGCGGGGATGCCTGGATCAGGGCCACATTCAACGGCATAAGCCGGGATTTGAACAGATGGGGGATCTGGGACAGGTTGATGGGAGTGATGAACCGCTGATTTTTTTTTATTTTGGTGGGAGAGGCGGATCCCAGATAAAAAGAACGGATATTGAGCTGCTGGGAATGGGACCGGTTTGCAATCAATGTTAACGGGCCGCTGTCAACACTCAGCAGCCGGACGATTTCAAGATCGGTGAACCGTTCCGATACTTTGGATAATTCATTGACCAGATGTTGCGGTTCCCCACAGGAGGATCCGATAAAGACCCGTTGTCCCGGCCGCAAATGTTGAAGTGCCTCGGCTGCACTGCACGCTTTTTGTACATATGCATCTGCCCAGTAAGTTGTTTTCGGCATAATCTTAAAATCTCCCACAGGTTGATTCATCATCCGATTTGATCGTGAATATCATAGACAAAAAAACATCACATGAAAACAAAAAACCACAAAAAAGGAAAAAAGCGAATAAAATTATAAAATTAATCAGGTTTTGGCGGTTTCATTTTTATCCTTGCGAAATTCATGGAAATTTTATATGAATGTATTTTAATGACTAAAAAATGAATTTGCTTCATATGTTTATGGGGTAAAAATGGGCATACACGAGAGAAAACAAAGAGAAAAACAACGCCGGCGCCGGGATATCATCAATGCCGCGCGTAAAATTTTTTCCGTCAAAGGGTTCAACAGCGCGACCATGGAAGAGATCGCCACTGAAGCGGAGTTAAGCCCCGGCACCTTGTATCTGTACTTCAAGAACAAAGAGGAACTGCATACCTCGCTTTCCATTGATATCCTCAAATATCTGTCCACCCAGATTCATAAAGTGGTCAACCAGGATATCTGTGTGGAAGAAAAAATAGTACGGTTCAGGGATGTTTTCATTGATGTGTACGACTATGATCCCAATATCCTGATCAATCTGTTTCACCTGCAGTCGGGTGAAACCCTTCACAA
>CALGAJ010000281.1 GCA_937951975.1 uncultured Desulfotignum sp. | reverse complement strand
CCTTGTCCGGGGCATTGGTGCCCAGATTGGAAATACCGCCGATGGTTCTGACCGGAAACCCCAGCAGATCGGGCAGGGTGCGGATCACCTTCACCACCTCCCTGGCCTGGACAATCCCGCTTTCCCAGGCCAGGGGCGGGATCACCGGATCGATGATCACCCGCTCCTTTGCCACACCGGCCGCCTCCGCTGCTTCCATCAATTCCATGGCCACCTCGTACCGCTGGGCTGCATCAGTGGGTACCCGGGAGTCAGGATACAGCAGAAATCCCACGATATCGGCATCATACTCTCTGGCCAGGGGCAGTATCCATTCCAGTTTCCGGGGTTCCAGGGAAAACCCGTTGAGAATGATCCGGTTTTTCGCTGCTTTCACCCCGGCAGCCATGGCATCGGGATTCGCGGTATCGATGAGCAGGGGCAGATCAGTCACGGTCTGGACCGCGTCCATGAAAAACCGCATGCCCGTTTCCGCCTGCTTTCCCAAAGGCCCGGTGTTCACGTCAATGGCCCAGGCGCCCCGATCCTCGCAGGTTTTCACCAGGGCCTGCACCGGTGCCGGGTCCAGCCGCTGCAGGGCGCGGCGGATGTCCGGCCGGGTGATGCGCAGGTTATCGGCGATCAGTTTCATCACCGGCCCCCTTGCCGGAATACGGCCCCCGCACCGGCCACAGAAAAAAATCGGGCAGCGGTTTGTGCCCGACCCCCACAGGCCCGTCCTTTGTGTACAGCACCCAGGCATACGAGGTCTCGTACCGGCTGGTGGTAGCGGACCAGTAAAAATCCTGAACTTGAGTAAACGGATGATCAAAGGGCAGGGCCGGGGAGTGGCAATCCATGTCCGTCAGGCTTTCCAGTTCCCGGATTTCCGGAACCCGCCAGTCATCATAGCCTTGTATCCGGTCCCGGTTCATCCGGGCGACCCGGTCAAAAGCGGTGTGCCAGTCCATGGGGCCGTCAAAGGCATTGGCATGTTTCAGCCAGACCAGACCGGTGCCGGTGTCATGGACACCGTCGCCCTCCAGTCTGAACCGTGGATTTGGCCAGGGAATTCCGGCCTGAACTTCCCCGTCCTGGCCGGACCCTTTACAGTCCATCCGATTGCCGGATTCATCATGACAGACGGTCTGGCCGGTCCGGCGCACCCGGGAACCGCCGGGTGTGATCTCCCGCACCGGCCAGACCATGTAGGAGCGATGCTTCATTCCCTTGAACACCCGGGCCCCTCCCAGATGGATGTACCAGGCCTGGTCCGGCAGCCTTGCACAGGTGGTGGCGGTCCAGTAATACCCGTGAAAGATGCCGGTAAACAGATGACCCTCATCGACACTGGGATTGATACTCTCATGGCTCATCAGGCTGAACAGTTCCCGGCGGTTGGGCAGTTTCCAGTCATGATATCCGAACAGGCCGGTTTCGTTGAATCTTTTTATCTCGGCCAGGGCCTCCTCCCAGGTCAACGGAAATTCCACCAGACCCGCATCCCGGGGCCACATCAGACCGGTCTGTTCATCGACCACGATATCCTTGTCCGGCTTGAACCTGTTATCCACGTCACTCCCTGTTCATGCAGCCTGTTGACATAAAATTTAATCATTACACCAAAAAATGCCTTTTTGCAAAAATTTTGGTGCCGCTGTCTGCTTACAGGGTGGTCATGCCGACGCAGATATTGTCGCCGGCCGGCATGGTTTTTGTCAGTTTATATTCAGCACCGGGGATCAGGCCTTTGTACATCGCCTCTGTGAATGCCGCATGGGCGCTCTGGCAGAGCCTCCATTCGACGGGTATGTCAAGCTCCATGCCGACGTCCTGCCAGGGACATTTGGTATATTCGGTCCGGATCGTATTCCCATCTGTTTTTTCTGTCAGTTCCATTCCGTTAACCTGGGCTGCCGCTATTCCCGACTGTTTGAGTGTTTCAACATCCACATTTTCTCCGATCATGGATTTGAGCTGCTTGGCCGTGGTATGCCCCAGCATGCCCCATGTATTGTCACTGGCCTTTTTGACGGTTTCAAGGGGCACCCCTTCTTTCATCAGATTTTTGACCAGCAGAGAATACGAATAAATCAAAGAATCCAGCCTTTTCTGGGCCACTTCTTCTATGGGTAATGCCTGTTCCATGGATTTTCTCCTTTTTCTTCATTGGTTGAAATGACCTGGTTTGCTTATAATAGGACCATTTTCACTCCGCTCCCGACAGCGTCCTGTGCATACTGCCGGGAGGCAAATTTGCATAGTTTCAGGACATCCTTCATCGGATAGCTCCTTGGTATTATGTGATCACGTTGTCAGGACCCTATGAAAACCGAATGAAAAAAAGGGTATCGCTGCTACAGGAGGGCATCATACATCAGAACAGAATGATGGTCTGAATCAGAATAATAAAATGATACTGATTCTTTAACGAACTGGTTTCAGGTTGTCAAGTCTATTTACGAAGACCTGCCGGGGCTCACTTTTTTCCCGTATACATGCCTTCGTAATCCAGTGTGGTCAAGGGTGTGTCTTCCGAATGAACACCGGCATCCACCACTTTGGCAACAAACAGGGTGTGGTTGCCGGGCTGATGCTGTTCGATCATCTCCAGTTCAAACCAGGCCAGGCAATCTGTTAGAATGGGCACCCCGGATATTCCGGGTGTCCAGTCCATTCCGGCAAATTTTTCCATCGGATCCGGCCCCTTGAACCGTTTGAGCAGGTCTTTTTGGGACTGATCGATGATGTGCAGCCCAAACGCCCGGGTGGTGACGATCATGTCATGGGAATACCGGTTGGGATGCACTGCTGCCATAATCAGGGGCGGATCATACGACACCTGGGTTACCCAGGAAGCGATCATGCCGTTGACCGCATCCTCTTTCCGGGTGGTCAGGACATAAATCCCGTAGGTCATCTGCCCGAAGGCCGACTGCCACTGCTCTTTCATATCATTCTCCTGCTGTTTGCGTTAACAATGTCACTTCTCTGCCCAGCTTGAACACCGCTGAAAACCGCATCACCGGCCTGCCGTCATCATCGGTCACTTCGGCGTATCCCTGTACCTGCCGGTTTTCAACTGGTGTCACTTCTGCTCTGGCAGTCAATATCCCTTTTTTTACAGGCCTTAAAAATTTTGCACTCATGGATATGGTTCCAAACCGGTTTCCCGGTGGAATAAAGCTTTTAATGGCGATGGCCACAGCTGTATCCGCTAAAGTCACAATAGCACCGCCATGAGCCAGGCCCTGCCCCTGGGCCAGTTCATACACAAACGGCATGGTCAGACAGGATCGCCCGTTTTCAGCTTCCACAATTTCAATCCCCACCAGTTTTTCAAACGGCGCACAGCTGATCCAGCTGTCCAGTATTACCTGGTGGGGTCCGGTATACAATTCGTTGATTCCCATGTTTTTTCTTTTATTTTCTCCAAAATCGAGCTTTTTGTCCGAATCTTTTTTACCATTAACCATCCAGATCCATCACCTGATCCAGGCCGCGGCGCAGGCCGGTGAAGGTGTCCACTTTGCGGATGGCAAGCAAAGCCCCATCCACATAGGGCTGGGCACTGGTGCCGGCATCGTGGCGGATGCTCAGGGTCTGGTCCGGCATGCCGAAGATGATTTCCGAAGACAGGGTGAATCCGGGCAGGCGGATGGCATGCACCTGGGAACCGGTCATGTTCGCGCCCCTGGCTTCAATGGGGCCCTGGGTATCTGCCAGGGGAACGGTCCGTTCAGGCCGCCGGACCTGGGACAGCCGGAAAGCCAGTTCCCTGGCCGTACCGCTGGGGGAATCTTTTTTGGCGTCACTGGCATAATCGATGATCTCCCACTGGGGAATGTACCGGGCCGCGATTTCCGAAAATTTCTGGAGCAGTACCACGGTCAGGGCGAAATTGCCGGCGGCCAGGACCCCCAGGTTGTTTTTCAGGGCTTTTTCATGGATCTGGTCATACTGGATATCGGTCAGGCCGGAGGTGCCCACCACCACATGCACGCCGGCATCCAGGGCGGTCATGATGTGCGCCATGGCCACGTCCGGTTTGGTGAACTCCACCAGCACACCGGCATCGGCCAGAGATTGTTTTGTCACGGCATCGGTGATGATGACATCGGTTTGTTCAAGACCCAGTACCCGGGACAGGTTTTCTCCTTTACGGGTTCTGGATATTGCCCCCACCACCTGCATGTCGGCCTGCGCATGGACCGCTTTGGTCAACGCGGAACCGGCCCAGCCCGTGGCACCGGCGATACATACTTTTTTTGTCATGGCTGGTCTCCTTTCATCATTTCTTTGCCTTGATTATTATGGTATTTTGAAATCGATGTCCAATGATAAAACATGAATTTTTCCCTTTATTTTTAAAATATGAATCTGGTATAGTTCATATTTTATTTTTCACCTGTTTATTTTTGATTGTTTTTACAAGGAGCCATGGCCGTGGAAGAAAATATCATTCGTTTTGCCAGCCGTATGGATCAGCTGCCGCCCTATCTGTTCGGCATGATCAACAAAATGAAAATGGAAAAACGGCGTAACGGGGATGACGTCATCGATCTGGGCATGGGCAATCCCATGGATCCCACCCCGGATGCGGTGATCGAAAAGCTGGTGGAAGTGGCCAAGGACCCCAAGTCCCACCGGTATCCGGAAAGCTCGGGCATGCCGCATCTGAAAAAAGAGATTGCCAAATACTACCAGCGCCATTACAACATCGGCCTGGATGCGGAAAAGGAAACCTATTTCACCATCGGCTCCAAAGAAGGGATCTCCCATTTGTGTCTGGCCATCATGGGACCCGGGGATTCCGTGCTGGTGCCGGCACCGGCCTTTCCCATCCACATTTATGCCGCGGTCATTGCCGGGGCCAATGTCATGCGGATTCCCATTGCCCCGGAACAGGGATTTTTAGACCGGATCATCAAGATCTGCGAGTCCTGTTATCCGGCCCCGAAAGTGCTGATGCTCAATTATCCCCACAACCCCACGGGCGTGGTCACGGATATCGCGTTTTTCAAGGAGATCGTGGCTTTGGCCAAGCGGTTCAGATTCATGGTGATCAACGACTTTGCCTATTCCATGATCACGTTTGACGGATACAAAGCCCCCAGTTTTCTGGAAGCGCCGGGCGCCAAGGATGTGGGGGTGGAGTTCGGTTCGTTTTCCAAATCCTACAACATGGCGGGATGGCGCATCGGTTACTGCGTGGGCAACGAGCAGATCGTCAGGGCATTGGGCCAGATCAAGGGGTATTTTGACTACGGCATTTTTTCCGCCATCCAGGTGGCGGGCATCATTGCCCTGAGAGACTGCGACGACACCATTCCGCAGCTGGCCAAAACCTATGAGACAAGAAGAGACGTATTATGTTCCGGCCTGTCCCGCATGGGATGGGACATCACCCCTCCCAGGGCGGGCATGTTTGTGTGGGCCAAAATCCCGGCACCCTTTGACCAGATGGGGTCTATGCAGTTCGCCATCGAGATGATGAACCGGGCCAACGTGGCTGTGGCCCCGGGCACCGGGTTCAGTAAGGAAGGCGAGGGGTATCTGCGCCTGGCTCTGGTGGA
>CALGAJ010000280.1 GCA_937951975.1 uncultured Desulfotignum sp. | reverse complement strand
TCACCAGCATCACCAGCCGGGCCAGGGTGGGCAGCCCCATGGTCAGGGCCGGCAGAAGGATATGGGTGGGTGTGCCCGCGCCTGATGTGGGCAGAATCTTGAACTGCACCGAAAACACCACGATGAACAAAAGCCCCAGCCAGAACTGGGGCACGGACAATCCCAGCAGACTGCCGAACACCGTGACCCGGTCCACCACCCCGCCGGGCCGCAACGCCGCAATGATCCCCAGAGGAATCGCCAGAACACAGGCAAATCCGATGCCCACAACGGTCAAAAGGATGGTCATGGGTAGTTTTTCAAACACGATCTCCATGGCCGGGCGTTTCTGCCACAAAGAATCACCGAAATCCAGCCGGATCATATTGCCCATAAATTCCACAAACTGAATGGCAATGGGGCGGTCCAGACCCAGTTTCTGTTCAAACGCGGCCCGCTGTTCCGGGGTGGATTCCAGGGGCAGCATCACCTGAACCGGGTCCCCCACCATGCGGGTCACCACAAACACGATGACCGTCACCCCTAAAATCACAATCAGCCCGTGAATCAGGCGCCTGTAAATGAACCGGCCCATTACGTCAGTGGTCCTTTAATCTTTCCGGCACCGGGATACAACACTCCGGGAACAGGGCCGAGCAGTTTTAGCGGCA
Source organism: uncultured Desulfotignum sp. (assembly GCA_937951975.1). GTDB lineage: Bacteria > Desulfobacterota > Desulfobacteria > Desulfobacterales > Desulfobacteraceae > Desulfotignum. The sequence goes on along the minus strand of CALGAJ010000280.1, from coordinate 8,103 downwards.
TGTCATTTCCTGAACCAGCAGCCGTGCATCCACCCGCCCGGGCCAATCCAGGCGCTGGCTCAAGCCGTAAATATCTTCGATATTCAACAACCATACAAAATAGGCCTGGTCATAAGCCAGTTTGACGGCCTGATGATACAAATTTTCCCGTTTTTGAACATCGGTTTCAGACCGGGCCGCATCAATGAGCGATGCCAGGGTTGAATCCGTGTTGGAAGCCCCCACGCCCCCGGATTTATAGTACGCGGAAAAGCTTTTATCCGCATCTAAAAGTTCATTGGAGGAAACCACAAAGATGGCATCCGCCCTTGTCTTGCGGTCAAACAACCGGTTGAGGTATTCATTGAATTCAAAAATACGCACATTGACTTTTAAACCGGCCTGCTCCCAGTACCCGGCCACCGCTTCCACCATGTCCCGGTCCTTGAGCCACCGGCCGCTGGTACCGATCAATTCAATGGTCTGTCCCTTCACCCCGGCCGCTTCAATCAGCTTTTTGGCCCGGTCCGGATCATAGGGATACGCAGTGACCTGATCATTGTAGCCAAAAAACGAAGGGCTCAACAGCTGGCCCTGGGCCACCTGGGCATATCCCTCGAACAGACCGTTGGCCAGGGCCATTTTGTTCACTGCCAGGTTCAAGGCCTGTCTTACCTGCGGATCTTTTGTGATGCCGTTGTCTGCGTTAAGAATGATAATGGGATGTTCCAGTCCCAGCACGTTCACTGATTTGGGCACATGGCTGGTGAACTCGGGCAGCAGATTGGTGATCAGATCAAACTCCCCTGCCATGAGACCGGCCAGCCGGGTGCCGGGTTCTTCAATGAACCGGTATCTGACGGCCGTGATCTGGGGGGCATCCCCCCAGTAGACATCATTACGGACCAGATCGATATGCTGGCCCCGCTGCCAGGCCACAAACCGGTAAGGGCCGGTTCCCACAGGATTTTCGGCAAATTTGGGATCTTTAGAATGCACCGGCGGCACCACCTTGAGCCAGTACAGCCGGGAGGGCAGAATGGGATCGGGGCCGTCTGTGATCACATGCAGGGTCAGGTCACCCGTGGCCTGGGCCGCCTTGATGGTGGAAAAAAAAGAGATCTGTTCGGAATTAAAGTCCGGATCGATCACCCGCTGGATACTATGGACCACGGCATCCGCAGTCAACGCCTCCCCGTTGTGAAACGTGATACCGGGCCGCAATGTCACCTCCCAGGTGTCAGGCGCTACCAGTTCGGGCATTTGTGCTGCCAGAGACGGGATCAAATTCCCTTCCGGGGTCCGGGTCAGCACGGTGTCATAAATATTGTCGTTCACGGCCCGCTCGCCACCGTCCTCCCGGATCTGGGGATCCAGGGTGGTGGGCTCGGAACCCAGTGCAATGGTGATTTTCTCTGTCTGTGCCCATACTGGACCTGTCAAAAAAACACCCATCCAGACTGCTGCCAGAAATAAACATCCCCATTTTTTCATGGTCCCTCCTCGATGTCAGACATGATTATTTTTTTATTTTTTCATCCTTTGGATCCGGCGGGTCACAAAAAATCTATTAGTCCTGAACAGATGCCAGAATATTTTTCAACCCGGCTTTTTTCATTTGCCTGTCAATTACCGCCGGGTCCGTGTGGTACCGCCCTTTTTGTTTCATACGATCAAACAACACCGACCCGGAAAAGGTAAATTTAAGTCCCAGGCCTTCCGGGGTCTGCATCTGCTCCCGCACAAACGTGACGGCATCCCCGATCACGGATGTTTCCGGAAGCACCCGTGCGGTTTTCCCCTGTACCTGGCGCACCGCATTTACCCCGGCCAGGGTCCCAGTGCAGATGGCTTCGGTATGGCCCACCATGAGCCCGGCTTTTTCGCCGGCACAAAACAGATTGTCCACCCCGTCCACTTTCAACGCATCATCCCTGGGTGACATGCCCATATACCGCACGGAATTGCCCATGCCGCCGGCATAAGGATCCTCGAACCGGGCGTTTTCCAGCCCGGGAATTTTTCTGAGCGCATCCAGCGGAAAAAACGGGGTCATGAGCTTGGCATGGCCGGTGTCCAGCAGAATCACGTTTTGCTCAAAATCAGCAATGGCATATTGCTGGCAGGCTTTCAAGGACAGCTTCCCGGTCATGCGAAGAGTTACATCCAAAGGGATCACTGCCACCCCGGTGTCATTGAGCTGTTTAAGCAGGTCCGGGGACAACGATTCTTTGTGAAGCTTGCAGGATCCGCTCACCGCACCGGTCTGATCCCCTTTTTTCCCGTTGACTTCTGCAACGCCGGCTTTGGCGGCAATGCTGACCCGGCCCCCGAATGAATGGCATCTGAGAATGCACATGGCACACCCATTGCCGTGTTTGGTACAATTGGCAGGCGGTCCGGCCGTGCCCGTGGTTTCAATAAAGCCATCCCCCTGGAACCGGACGGTTTTGCCGGCCTGTTTTCCCAACACCGTGGTGATCCGATCTTTATCCATTTCCACATCCGTAATCCGGCACCCGGTTTCAATGCAGATGCCGGATACTTCCAGAAACCGCCGGATCTTGGGCTCCATGGTGGAAACATCGTATAATGAGGCATGAAGATGTCCCGGAAAAGTGATGTCTTTGTGGATAAAATTGGATTCAATGACTGTAAAAAGATCACCGCCCCCCAAGGCTTTGAGTTCTTCCGTGGCAGTGAGCCGGCCGTTGTTCCGCATGATGCCGCCCACAAGGCCTGTGCCTAAAAGCATGTCCGTTCTTTCCACCAGGACCACATCTGCACCCTGTTTTTTTGCGCTGACGGCGGCGGCACATCCGGCCCAACCGCCACCGATGACAATAATCCTCATATTTTTTTCTCCGTTCCGGATAATTTGTGTTGGATTGAAAGACTTATTATTTTGAAAAATCCGGTTTTTATTGTCAACCTATTTATCACTTCCATAGTCAGATTTTTGTTTTTGGCTGTTTACATTCCACCCATTTGGAATACTATATCCCAGACACAACCTGAAACAAAAGCATTTGAACCATGCCCAGTCAGATGGAACAAAAATTTATGAAAAAACCGGAATCGGACACATTGTCCCGGGAACAGCTCAACCCCATTGTTTTTTTAACGGGCATTTTCTTTTTCAACATGCTTTCCCGGCTGGGGATGGCCCCGTTACTGCCGGATATCAAAACCGATCTGGCGTTAAGTCACAGCCAGGCAGGCGGCTTATTTTTTCTGATTTCATCCGGATATTGTATCAGCCTTTTTGGCTCCATATTTTTAACGCCTCGGTTCTCCCACCGGCAACTGATTATCGCTTCCGGCCTTGCCTTGGGAATCAGTCTGCTTGCGGCCGCAGCCAGTCAGGGGGTGGTAATGCTCCAGGCGGGCATGGTCTGCTTAGGGTTGGCCGGCGGCTTTTACCTGCCTTCAGGTGTGGCCAGCCTGACCGGGCTGGTCTCCCGGCACCATTGGGGCAAAGTGCTGGGCGTGCACCAGCTGGCGCCGAACCTGGCATATATCATCGCTCCTTTGGCTGTATCTTTATTTGCGGCATGGCACCAGTCCTGGCGCATGGTGCTGGTGGTTTACGGCACCGCTTCCCTGATTCTGGCGATCACCTATGCGGCCCGGGGAAAAGGGGTCACGGACCGGACAGACCCGCCTGGGCTCAAAATATTCGCCACCCTGCTCCATACCCCGGCAATCCCGATCATTGCCGTGCTTTTCATCCTGGGAATGGGATTGAATCAAGGGGTATTTGTCATTTTGCCCCTTTATCTGGTGTTTGAGCGGGGAATCGATCCGGAAACCACCAATATCATGCTGGCGGTCTCCAGGGTTGTGGCATTTGGCATGCCCCTGGCCGGGGGATGGCTGGCTGACCGGTTCGGCCCCCGTCCAATCATTTTATCTGCATTGTTTTTAAGTGCTTTGGGAACGTTTTTTATGGGATGGCTGCCCGGGACTTGGCTTTGGCTGGCCCTGATCCTTCAAGCAGGGGCCGGTGTCTGTGTATTTCCTTTGTGTTTTGCCATCATGGCCATGGTCACCACGCCCCAAATCCGCCCGGTGGCGGTTTCCGTGGTGGTTCCCCTGGCACATTTCCTGGGATCCGGGCTGGTGCCCTTCGGCATCGGCATTCTGGCGGAAACCGGGCGGTTCAACATCGGGTTTGCCGCTCTTGCCGGGGTCACGTTTCTGTGCCTGCCCTTGATCCGGATGTTGAAAAAACAATCATAGCACCAAAAATTTTGAACAAAAAATCGATGCCGATTCTCAGGCATTTGAAAAAAGAAACTCGATCCGTTCCCGGCTTTTCACCAGATCATCCGTATTGGCTGAAAACACTTCAAAGGTGATGGTATCATCGTACCCGGCCTGTTTAAGGGATAAAACCAATGATTCAAAATCAATATTTCCTTTTCCCACCGCCATGTGATCGTCTTTTTTCCCGAAATTGTCACTGATATGCACATGACCGATATACGGGGCGAACCGGGTGACAAACTGTCCCAGCCTTGTCTGTTCCGGATCTCCGATATTGGCGTGTCCGGCATCCAGGGTCATCTTCAGCCCGGGAAATTCCTTGAACAGATCCTCAAACGACTCGGGCTCAAAATACAGATGATATGAGGGAAACATGTTCTCAAAACACAGCTGAATGTTCAGGTCCCGGGCATGGGCAACAATGGCGGTCAACGCGGTATGGGCATATTTTTTGGCTGCATCCATGGCGAATATCCCCATGCCCGTGATATACCCCGGATGCAGCACGGCTTTGTGCGCGTTGATTCTGGCTGCGGCATCCAGAGAATGTTTCATTTCATCTAAAGACGCCTGGCGGATGGCCGGTGTCAGGTCCGGTGTGTACACAAAACAGGGCAGATGGCAGATCACGGGCATGCCTGCGTCTTCCAGGGTTGTCATAATCTGATTTTTCAGATCAAAGATCTTTGTCCAGTGCCCTTCGGGCGGATCCATGGACAGTTCAAAATAATCAAACCCCAGGTCCGCCACTTTTTTTATTTCCTCGCTTACCGGTTTAATTGGAAAACCCGATGCCCCGTATTTCATAATCCATATCCTTTTCATTGCTGAATCTGTTCAATCGGTCAGTTTTTTCAGAAACCGCCCCAGTTCCTTTTCCACACGTTGTTTCAACTGCTCCACGGCCTCCGGTGAGGTGCCGGTGAGAATCGATGTGATCACGCCCTTGATATCCGGCTGGATGGCCGGGTCTGCCAGCGGCCCCCGGATATATATGGGAACGGGAATTCCGGCAAGCTCTGCCAGTTCGCTGCCTGCCTGGCCTCTGGAGGTTTCCACCACCGTGACGATTGCTTTGTAGTCAATGGTTTCCTCAACGAGATTCACCACGGTTCCTGTCCCGGATACCCGCAGGGCCGGGGATTTTCCCGACAGATCATTTAGAATGACTACCCCGTTTGTCACCACGGGATTTCCGACAAGTTCGGTAAAATCGGTTTCTTCCGCTTCTGACACGGAAAAGGTCCGGGTATCCCGCAGGGATTTGAGGCTGCGCAGAAATTTTCCCACATTAAACCCGATCACGGCCCCGTTTTTGAACAAAAAAGACAGATTCCCGTTCAAATGCTGTTTCATGGCACTCACGGTTGCCCCGCGGGTGGTCAAGGCCGCAGTGATGTCTCCGGTTCCCCGGATCATGGCTTTTTCAGTCATATCCTCCAGCAAAGGTGCCACCTCAACCCCTTTCAAGGATGAATCCATGGTGAGCACGGGGATATCCCCGGTGGCATCCAGTATCACGCTTCCATGATACACCCCGCCGTAAAGGGTTGCAGACAACGGTGCGGCATGGATGACCCCGTGTTTGGCCGTCAGCTTCGCCTGAACTTTGGACAAAGAAGCCCCGGAAACAACCAGATCTTCTATAGCCAGGGCCGCATTGATTTTCAAGTTTCGAAGCTGTGCCACAGGGACCTCGGAAACGGCTCCGGCAGCCGTCGTTTCCGGTGTCACTGGCACAGATCTGTGTTTTTTTCCTTTTGCCTGCTTGGGCGCCCTGGGCAGATAGGAATCCACATTGATCCGGTCAACCGCCAGATCCATCGTGATGTCCGGATCTGAAAAGTCGGTTACCCCAAAACTTCCCTTCAGGTGTGAATCATCCAGAACCCCGGACAGGCCGATCAACTGGAAAACATTTGTCGAACCGGTAAACCGGGTTTCCAGCCCCACTTTTTCAAACACCCGGGCATCTGCCGTGGTCGGCAAAGACAAGCCCAGTGTTTTCATGAGTTGCCGCAGATTGAATGGGGCCGCAGACAAGGTCCCGGTGTACACGGGATCGGTCTGGATTTTTTCAACAGTGATACCACCGGATACGGCCAGATCCATACCTGAAAGTGAAAAATCCGGCACTTCCAGTCGCTGCTGATTCATCTGCCAGTGTACGGGTGCATCCAGGATCACGGAAAACGGCTTGTTGGAAATTTTTTTCCCGGCAAGGCCCAGGTGGATCTGCAACGGATCCAATGTCAGGTTCCCCTGTTTTCCATTGAACCGCACCTCTGCTGCCACAGTGTCCAGAAAATCACCCGGCACGGGTTGACCCAGGGCATGGAGCAACCGGTTCAGATGCCTGCCTTCCAGAACCATCTTGCCTTCCATTTCCGCGCGGCGGGTGCCCAGATTCCGGGCGGCGACATTGCCCTTGAGGGTAATGCCCAGTGCCGCAATATCCAAAGCCGGCACCAGGGCCCGGCCCCGGCTTAAATCCATATCCACGTCCATGTTCACATGAAATGCCTTTTGACCGGTCCGGGCCACGTGACCTGCCAATGGCCCCCCTTCAAAAATCTGTAACAACATGGCCAGGTCATTTCCGGCAATATCCAAATCCATGTCGATCCGGGGGATGACAGCACTCATATTGCCCAGCACAATGGTTCCTGTGACATCCGTTCCCAGTCCGGATGCTGTCAGATTTTTGACAGATACGGTGTCTTGCTGCAGATCCATTTCCACCCGGCAGGCCAGATCCAGGTCTGCCGGGTTTTTGCCCAAAATCGGCCCGGCAAGCTGTGCCTGAAATGTCATTGGATCGATCTGATACTGACCGGAAGCCATATCAAAAACAAGGGTTCCCTCAAGTCCGGCGTTTCCGGAAATCTCTGGAGACGTGCCCGTACCGTTAAACGTCAGCTGCCAGTCCACGGGAGCGCCCGGCACTATTTTACCTGTTTTCAGATTCAAGTCGGAGAGGGTATATTTTTTCCCTGTGGACCGGTCATCAAAACTGAAACCGGCATCTTGAATACGCACTCCGCCGTTCAGCAGCACGGCCAGATTTTTCAGGTCAAATTCTTTTTTCGACGATGCAGCAGACGGTTTGTGCGGCTTTGTTTTATCGGGCAAACCGCTCTGAGTTTCCCAATTGGCCATGCCGGCCTGGTTTCTGGCCAGATTGACATGCGCCCCTTCAAGCACCAGGGTGTCCATCTCAATCTGTTTTTTCAGCAACGGCAATGTCTTGATCCGGACCATGACATGATCAGCGGTCAACATGGGCATATCACCGAATCCCGGGGCGTTTTCCATAAAAATTTCAGACAGTTCCAGATGCAGCCAGGGATAATATGTCACACGCAAGTCCCCCTGGATCTCAAAGGTCCGGCCCAGCTGCTGACTCACCTTTTTTGCGACATAGTCCTTATACCGGTTCGGATCCAGGTTCAAAACAATGACCGCCCCAGCCACTGCCACCAGAATCAATACTCCCAGCCCGGACAAAGTCAGCAAAAACACTTTTTTCATGGCGATATTCCTTTACACACATTGAAAAAGATATGATCAAAACAGGAATGGTCTGAATCACATCTTTTATTTGTAACCCGACTGATATACGGTATACAGGATCATGGCCGCGATTTCAATCATTTCAAATTTGTCTTATCACCCCTTTCTCCGGAACAAGGGTTTATTTTTTATCCTGAAATACGTATAAGTTAAGTTTTACATAAAAAAGGAAGAGTCATGGCTTTTAAGGTATTTGTCGACGGCCGGGAAGGCACCACGGGATTGCAGATCATCGATTATCTGTCATCACGCAACGACATTGAACTGCTTGAAATCGATGCT
>CALGAJ010000279.1 GCA_937951975.1 uncultured Desulfotignum sp. | reverse complement strand
GGAAAAAGCCGGCTCTCTTATAAAATAGAGAGGTAAACGTGTGTCATTCCCTTGTCGCATTCATTATCGTTATCGGTGTTCTGGTGTTCATTCATGAACTGGGCCATTTTCTGGCGGCCCGTTTTTTCAAAGTGGGCGTGGATGTGTTTTCTCTGGGGTTTGGTCCCAAAATTTTCAAAAAAAAGAGGGGCCGGACTGAATATTGTATTTCTGCGGTTCCTCTGGGGGGATATGTGAAAATGGTGGGGGAGGAACCGGGCAAACCTCTGCCGCCGGAAGATGAAACCATCTCATTTTCCCACAAACCCTTGTATCAAAAAAGTCTGATCGTGGCTGCCGGACCGGCGTTCAATTTTTTTCTGGCGATTTTTATTTTCTATCTACTGTATCAGTTTTCCGGGATCTATCTGGCCAAACCGGTCATCGGCGAGGTGATGGACAATACACCGGCCCAGCAGGCAGGACTTTTGCCCGGAGATGTGATCACGCAGGTGGACAGCCATGACATCCGGTCTTTTGAAGACATCTTTCGGATCGTAAGCGAATCAAACGGGCAGGTCCTGAATATCGGTGTGGACCGGCAGGGACAACACCTGCAGATATCCCTGGTTCCGGAAAAACAGGAAACCGTCAACGTGTTCCAGGAACCCGTGGACCGGTATGTCATCGGTATCCGGGGCACGGGCGAAGCGTTTCATGAGCCGCTGAACCCGTTCCAGGCCATGAAACGGTCCATGTCGGATACGTATGGCCTGGTGAAACTGACGCTTTTGTCCGTGGGCAAAATGATTACCGGCAGCATGTCCGCCGAAAACCTGGGGGGACCCATCATGATCGCCCAGATGGCCGGCGAACAGGCCAAGGCCGGGGCAGTGAATTTTGTATGGTTCATCGCTTTGTTGTCTGTCAACCTGGGCATTATCAATCTGTTCCCCATCCCGGTGCTGGACGGCGGACATCTGATGTTTTTCGGCATCGAGGCGGTCACCGGTAAACAGGTCAGTGACAAATTAAAAGAAAAAATGATCCAGTTCGGGGCTGCCCTTCTGGTGGCATTGATGGTGTTTGTTTTTTACAATGATATAATTCGAATTTTCAATGGTGGATAACATGATAGCCTGTATCGAGATTGCGTTGAAACAATCGCTGCGGGATGCGGATGCATCTTCGCTTGTAAAAAAGGCGGCGTCCTATTTTAAAATTCAGATTGAGTCGGCCAGAACCATCCATATGCTGACTATTGATTCCGATCTGAAAACACAGGACCTGGAACGGATCCGGCAGGAGATTTTCACCAATCCGGTGACGCAGGTTTCTTCTCTATCCCCCCTGGAAATAGATTTTCACTGGTGTATCTGGATCGGATTGCGTCCCGGGGTCAAGGACAATCCCGGAGCCACGGCCATGGAAGCCATTGAAGATCTGCTGGGCAGACCGTTCGGGCCGGATGAAGGGATCTATACTTCAAAACGCTACTGCCTTTCCGGGCAATCCTTAACCCGGTCCCAGGTGGAAACCCTGGCCCAAGAGCTTTTGTCCAACCCCATTATCCAGCAGTACAAGATTTTTTCCAGAACAGACTGGCACCCTGAAACAGGGGCAAATGTCAAACCGGCCCGGGTGATTCTGGACCATACCCCCTGTTTTGATTTCATTGACATCGATTCCGACCAGACTCTGGCCCGGATCAGTGACCAGCGCAACCTGGCATTGAATCCCAGGGATATCCCGGTCATCCGTCAATATTTTCTGGACCCGGAGGTGGCTGCCCAGCGGCAGTCCATGGGGCTGTCCGGGCCCACGGACGTGGAACTGGAATATATTTCCCAGGCCAGAAGCGACCATTGCAATCACAACACCTTTCGGGGCATTTTCAAGTACACGGATGTGATGACCGGAGAGGAAACCATTGAACACTCCTTGTTCAAGACCTATATCCAGCAGCCCACCCTGGCACTGAAGGAGAAAAAAGACTGGGTGGTGTCCGTTCTCTGGGACAACGCCGGCGTGGGGGCGTTTGATGAACACAACAATTATGTGATCACCGGGGAAACCCATAATTCTCCGTCCAATATGGAAGCCTATGGCGGTGCCATCACCGGCATTGTGGGCGTGTACCGGGACCCCATGGGCACGGGACTGGGCTCCAAACTGTTCATGGGCAGTTTCGGGTTCTGCGTGGGGGATGTGAATTATGACGGGCCGCTGAAACCGCCGCTGCATCCCAGACGGCTTTTGAACGGAGTCATTGAAGGGGTCCGGGACGGGGGCAACAAGAGCGGGGTGCCCACCACCTTCGGCCAGACCCTGTTTGATCCGGGATATATGGGAAAAAGTCTGGTATTTGTGACGGCGTTGGGTATCATGCCCAAACAGGTGAAAGGCCGCCCCAGCCATGAAAAGAAAACCTCGCCCGGGGATCTGATCATTATGAGCGGGGGCCGGGTGGGCAAGGACGGGATTCACGGGGTCACCGCGTCTTCGGAAAGCTATTCGGAAAACACCCCGGCCGGGCATGTTCAGATCGGGGACCCCTATACCCAGAAAAAAATGCATGATTTTCTCCTGGAATGCCGGGATGAGGGATTGATCCGGTTTATCACCGACAACGGCGGAGGGGGGCTGTCTTCTTCCATCGGCGAATCCGCCATGATTTCCAACGGGTGTGTGGTGCATCTGGACAAGGTGCCCCTCAAGTATCCGGGCCTGGACATGTGGGAGATCTGGGTGTCGGAATCCCAGGAACGCATGACCATTGCCATCGCTCCAAAAGATCTGGACCGGTTCATGACCCTGTCCCGGCAGCATGCCGTGGAAAGCACGGTGATCGGCGAATATACCGATACCGGTAAACTGCACATCACGTTTCAGGGAAAAACCTGCGCCTATGTGGACATGGATCTGCTGGACAAGGGGTTTCCCGCCTGGGAGTTTGACGCGGTGTGGTTGCCGCCGGCGGTCCGGGGGCTGACCGAACCGGTGATCCGCAAACCGGAAGATTTCAATCGTCTCATGACCGCCATGCTGGCCCGGCCCAATATCTGTTCCAAAGAATGGATCCTGCGCCAGTATGACCATGAGGTCCAGGGCGGATCCGTGATCAAGCCCCTGGTGGGCGTGAACCGCAACATTCCGTCGGATGCGTCCGTGACCCGGCCGGTACTCACCGGGAACAAAGGGCTGGCTTTTTCCCAGACCCTGTTGCCCTGGTATTCAAAGATCGATGCCTATCACATGATGACCTGCACCGTTGACGAGGCGGTACGAAGGCTCATTGCCGTAGGCGGCACCCTGGATCATATCGGCGGGGTGGACAATTTCTGCTGGCCCGATATCGGGTATGATGAAAAAACCAATCCGGACGGCAGATTCAAGGCAGCCCAGCTGGTGCGGGCCTGCCGGGCCCTGAAAGATGCGTGCATGGCCTATGAAATCCCGCTCTTATCCGGCAAGGATTCCATGTATGTGGACGGACATCTGGAAGGGGCGTTCGGTGAACGCATCAAAGTATCGGCCCTGGAAACAGTACAGTTTTCCGCCACTTCCGTGGTGGAGGACATCCTGCACTGCCAGACCCTGGATCCCAAATCAGCCGGTGATCTGGTTTATGTGGCCGGGATCACGGCCGACGAACTGGGGGCTTCTGAATATTATGACCTGTTCGGCAAAACCGGTGTCAATGTGCCGCAGGTGAATTTTGGTGCCAACAAAGTGTTGTACCGGGCCGTGGAAAAAGCTGTGAATCTGGATATACCGGCTTCGTGTCATGCCGTGGGCAGAGGCGGTCTCGGGGTTCACCTGGCGCTGATGACCCTGGCCGGCAGACTGGGCATGGAGATCGACCTGTCCCGGGTACCGGCTGCGGCGGAAACACTTTCAGACGATGTGCTGCTTTTTTCCGAGTCTGCGGGCCGGTTTATTCTGACCATTCCCCCGGATCGGAAACCGGTATTTGACAAACTCGGCAAGGGCTTGGCATTCAGGTGTGTGGGCGTTGTCACCGGTGCACATGATCGCCTGAAAATCACCGGGGGCGGGAGCGATGTCATTGTCGATCTGTCCTGTGCCGATCTGGACAAGGCATTTAACAAACTGTTTGGAGAGATGATATGACACAGGTGAAGGCACTGATCTTAACGGGTTTCGGACTGAACTGCGATCATGAAACCGCCCTGGCCTTTGAACTGGCCGGTGCCCGGCCTTATCGCGTGCATATCAATTCCCTGGTGGACGGATCCGTGAATCTGGCGGATTTTCATATTCTGGCGTTCGGCGGCGGGTTCTCCTGGGGGGATGACCACGGGGCCGGAGTGATCCAGGCGGTGAAACTCAAGAACCATATCGGAAAAGACCTGCTTGATTTTGTGGATGCGGGGAAACTGATCATCGGTATCTGCAACGGATTTCAGGCCCTGGTGAATACCGGGCTTCTGCCGGGACTGGACAAGGACTACACCCGGCGTTCCGTGGCCATCACCTATAATGACTGCGGCAACTTCAGGGACCAGTGGGTCCATCTGACCGCCAATCCCGAAAGTCCGTGTGTGTTTACCCGGGGCATGGACATGGCGGAATTTCCCGTGCGGCACGGGGAGGGCAAGTTCATTGCCGAACCGGACGTGCTGTCAGTGCTGCAGGCCAACGGCCAGGTGGTGTTTCAGTATGCCGATGCAACGGGCAGTCCCGCCGGCGGGGTGTTCCCCTTCAACCCCAACGGGTCGCTGCAAGACATTGCCGGTATCTGTGACCCCACCGGAAAGATCTTCGGGCTCATGCCCCATCCGGAAGCCTATAACCATGTGACCAATCATCCGGACTGGACCCGCAGAAAACAACATCTCCAGGGTGAAGGTCACGTATTTGAGACAGAAAAAACCATTGGTATCCAATTGTTTCAAAACGGGGTGGATCACATCCGGGAAAGGTTCTTTTAAGTATCATGCTGGGAACCATTGTCAACTGTATGGCCATTGTTGCGGGTGGCCTGGTGGGGCTGTTGTTCAAAAACGGCATTCCGGACCGGTACAACCAGACCGTGATGCAGGCCGTGGGCCTGGCCGTGCTTTTGGTGGGCCTGAAAACCGCCATTGTCAGTGATGATCTTCTGGTGATCATCATTTCTCTGGCCGTCGGTGCCCTTGCCGGCGAATGGATCGGCATCGAAGACCGGCTGGCGCGGCTGGGAAATTTTCTGGAAAGAAAATTTTCAAAAGGCAGCGGGGGATTCGCTCAGGGATTTGTCACCGCCTCTCTGATCTATTGCGTGGGTTCCATGGCTATTGTCGGATCTCTGGAAAGCGGTCTCTCCGGTAATCATGCCACCTTGTTTGCCAAATCCTGCCTGGACGGAATTGTAAGTATCATCTTAAGCTCATCTCTGGGGATGGGAGTGCTGTTTTCCGCCGTGCCGGTGCTGCTTTACCAGGGATCCATTACGCTTCTGGCCACGGTGCTCAAACCCTTGCTGGTGCCTGAGGTGATCGCCCAGATGTCCGGCGTGGGCGGGCTTTTGATTCTGGGTATCGGTATGAACATGCTCAGAGAAAAAAAAATCAAGGTGGGCAACATGCTTCCCGCTATTTTCATTCCATTGATCTGGTTTGTAATTCAGGGATTTCTGGGAATGGTGTAATTGCACATGTCCATGAAAGACAGCCTGCTTTATTTGCTGACCATCATCATCTGGGGATCCACCTGGATCGGCATTAAATTCCAGCTTGGGACCGTGGACCCCATGGTGTCGGTGGTATACCGGTTTGCCCTGTCTTCGGTGATTCTGCTGGTGTTCTGCAGGTTGCGGGGAATATCTCTGAAGTTTTCATTCAAGGACCATATTTTCATGGCCCTGCTGGGCCTGCTTTTGTTTTCCGTGAATTACTGGCTGGTGTATGTGGCGGAAGTGTATCTTACCTCGGGCCTGGTGGCGGTATTGTTTTCCTCCATTGTGTTTCTGAACATTGCCAACGGGGCCTTATTTCTCGGGGCCCCGGTGGAACGAAAAATGGTGGTGGGCGCTGTTGTCGGAATTGTGGGGATCGGCCTGATTTTCATGCATGAGATTGAATCCTTTGATCTGACGGACAAAAATCTGCTGGGGATCGCTTTTGGATTTTCCAGCGTGCTGCTGGCGTCTCTGGGAAACATCACATCCGCACGGAATTCCAGAGCCGATATCCCGGTGATCCAGGCCAATGCCTTTGGCATGGGGTATGGGGCCCTGGCCCTGGCGATCCTGGCCGTCAGTCTTGGCAAATCCTTTGATTTCTCCATGACCCTGCCCTATGTGAGCTCCCTGTTCTACCTGGCGGTGTTTGGTTCCATTATCGCCTTTACCAGCTATCTGACCCTGATCCGGTCCCTGGGGGCGGACAAGGCTTCTTACAGCATCATGGTGGTACCGGTGGTGGCGCTGATCATCTCATCTTTTGTGGAAGGGTATGTCTGGAGTGTTTCCGCCATAGCCGGCCTCATCCTGGTGGTGGGCGGTAATTTTCTGGCCCTTCACCGGCCGTCGCCAATGGCTTGAACGCTCTATCGCTGAGGCAAGTCCCGGCACTGAACCGAACTGTAACTCGGATATGTTGTTTAAAAGATATCTGTTTCCGGAAGATCTGCCAGGTCTCAGACCCTTGCCGGCCGGCCCCTGTGGGTCTCACCCTCTGCCGTGTCTGACAGGGAGTAAGGGCATGCTTCGCTGAACGGCAAAAACTGCGGGCAGGTATGTCCTCAAACAGTTTGCCGTTCTTGACGCTTCGCATGCCCAAC
>CALGAJ010000278.1 GCA_937951975.1 uncultured Desulfotignum sp. | reverse complement strand
GACACGTTTCCCCCGGGAACGTCGGTCCGGGATCCACAGATGTCCCCCCGGTACCATTATCTCCTGTTTCTGATGCTGCACCGGCAGAACCAGATCGATGACGCCATGGCGGCCCTTGAAGAAGCCATTACATTGGATCCTGACGCGTCGTATCTCAAACGGGACCTGATCCTGATGTATTCAGATATGGATCAGGAGGAAACTGCATTGGCTCTGGCTGAATCCCTGGTGAACGAAAATCCCGATGATGTGGAAAACCTGCTGTTGCTGATCCACCTGAAAAACGATGTCATCCGTGAAGAAAGCATGCACCCGCTGTTAAAGCGGATTCTTGAACTGGATCCGGACAACCGGGAAACCTATCTGCGGCTGGGCAGAATTTATATGGAGAATCAACAGATTCCGGAAGCTTTGGAACTGTTCTCCCGAATGGTGGACCGGTTGCCGGACTATTATGTGGCCTATTTTTACCTGGGGGAGGCCCATTTTCTTTCCGGAAACTACGCAGAAGCGGCTCAGGCGTTTGAAGCGACCATTGATCTGGAACCGGATCTGATCGAACCCAGAATGCGGCTTTTGGACATTCTTCAGGACCCGGACAACCCGGCCGGGCCCCCGGATCCGGACGGTCTGCTTGCCATGTATGAACAGATACTGAACATTGAACCTGAAAATGAGCGGGCTCTGCTGGAAACCGCGCGCCTGTTTCATCAAACCGGACAAACAGGCCTGGCAGCACAGCAGTTCATCGACCTGGGGAATCAGGCCCGGCATGATAACCGGCTGCTGATGACCGCTGTGGATCTTTATTTGTCTCAAAAACGGTACGAAGATGCGGTGATTGTGTTTTCAGGGATGCTGGCAGCAGATCCGGACAGTGACAATTTCAATTTTTTTCTGGGGTTGGCTCTTGAATCCAGTGAGCAGCCGGAACAGGCCATCAATCACTATCTCAAAGTCTCTCCGGCCCATCCTCAGTATAAAAAAACGCTGTTGACCATCGCTTTTCTGTACCGCGAGATCGGCCGGACCGAAAAAGCCGTCGCGTTTCTGGAACAGCATTACCGACAGGCACCTGACGATATTGATTTCATCACTTATCTGGCCGCGTTTTATGAAAATGAAAACCAGCTGGAAAAAGCCATGGTTCTGCTTTCCAGGGGACTGGAAAACGCGCCGGAAAACACCGCGCTGCTGTTCCGCTTAGGTGCGGTCCAGGACAAGGCCGGATTCAAGGATGAAAGTATCGCCACCATGAAAGAAATCATCCGTCTGGATCCGGAAGATGCCTCAGCACTCAATTATCTGGGTTATACCTATGCTGATCTGGGGATTCACCTGGATGAAGCGGAAGGCCTCATCAGAAAAGCGCTGGAAATCAAACCGGACGACGGATATATTCTGGACAGCATGGGATGGGTGTATTTTCAGCAGGGTCAATTCGACAAAGCAGTGGGCTATCTGGAACGGGCCGCGGAACTGACCGATTATGAAACCATCATTGCAGCCCATCTGGGGGATGCATATCTGAAAACCGGACAAAATCTTAAAGCCCTCAAAGCTTACCATAAAGCACTGGCCCATGCCCAGGAATCAGATAAAAACCTTATTTCCCAGATCACTGAAAAAATCAGAGAACTGGAACTGCAGATACAGAACCCGGATATGCTGAACTCAGACACTGTGACCCCATGAAATCCGTGTATACTCTTTTTTCTGTCTGCCTTATGTGTTTTGTGTGCCTGTCCGGATGCGGTGCTCCACGACCTCAGACCGATCCCACCCTAGATGTAAAAGCCCATGAATCCGCAGAAACCCTCAATACCTTGAACCAGGATATCGCCACCAGTAAAGGAACCGGGCAATTACGTGTAAAATCAACCAGCGGGATCCAGACGTTTCAGATGGCATGGGCCGCCCAGGCCCCTGACCGGGTCCGGCTGACGTTCACCACCCTGGCCAGCCCTGTGGAAACCATTGTCGCAGACGGGAATACGGTCACCTTTGTTTCTCACACCGGCCGGCACAAACCGTATACCACAACATCCAGTGATCCGGATCTGGAACCTTTCACCGGCGTGCCGTTAAAGCTGTCCGACCTGATTCGGGTACTTTTGGGCCAGATTCCCATCCAGCGGTTCAACGATGCATGGTTTTCTTCTGAAGACCGGTCCAGAATTCTGCTCCACAAAAAATTCAGCGCACGGTTTCAGGAGTTGCTTCTGGCATCAGACCAGCCCCTTGCGGCGCTGCGCCTGAGAAACAGACACAATGACATCGGCTATGAGATCCGGTACCACCGGTTTGACCGAATGAACCACCGGCAGATACCGGTGGATCTGACCCTTGCCGACGGCAAAGGCCGGCAGGTCCGCATCTCCATGACACGATTCTGGCCGGATACCCCGGTGAAAGAATCGGTTTTCCAGTTGACACCTTTTGGATCATGACCATAATAGGTGTTGATTTCAACCACATTCCTCTTATAAGGAGTACAAGATAAATGATTCACGACAGTGTAGACAAAGCACAAAAACCCCAGGGCTGCCCGTCTCAGAATAATGAAATGGCCAGAAAACAGCAGGAACAGCAGGCCATGATCAAAGATAATTTAGCCAGGATCAAGCATAAAATCTTTGTGCTGTCAGGCAAGGGAGGCGTCGGCAAAAGCAGTGTGTCCGCCAATATGGCAGCGGTGTTGTCCAAAAAAGGATATAAAACCGGTTTGATGGATGTGGATGTGCACGGGCCCTCCATCGCCCAGATGCTGGGTATGACCGAACTGCTGGATATCACTCCGGACCAGCAGCGCCTGGTTCCCAAGCAGGTGAATGACAATCTTAAAGCGGTTTCGGTTCAGGCCCTGATGCAGGACAAGGATCAGGCCATCATCTGGCGGGGACCTGCCAAAGCAGGTATGATTCAGCAGTTTGTGGGCATGGTGGACTGGGGGGAACTGGATTTTCTGATCATCGATGCGCCCCCGGGCACCGGCGATGAACCGTTGACTGTGGTTCAGACCATTCCTGATGCATTGGGCGTGATCGTGACCACTCCCCAGGAAGTGGCTCTGGCCGATATCCGCAAATCCATTTCATTCTGCAAAACCGTGAAACTCAAAACTTTGGGCATTGTGGAAAACATGTCCGGATTCCACTGCCCCCATTGCGGCGAATCCATCGATCTGTTCATGAACGGCGGCGGAGAAAGAACGGCCAAACAATTCGGCCTGACATTTCTGGGCTCCATTCCCTTTGACACCGGGGTGGTTGCATCCGGAGATCAGGGGATTCCCATTATGTTTCAGGACACGAAAACCCCGTTCACTCAGGCATTTTCCACTGTGGTGGACAACATCACCAAACAATTGTAATTCATGGACCGCCTTGAATGACCGCTTGAAAAAAACCAGGGATTTGCAGCCGCTTCTGGACGGAATCGAACAGAATGCGCTGCGATCCCTGGCCTGTCCTTCCAGAGCCTCAGTCCGGCGGTATCGGGAAAACCGGTCTCACAATGAATACCGCCAGGCGTTCAGCCAGGATGCCGACCGGATTCTCAACTCCCTGGCCTTTACCCGCTATATAGATAAAACCCAGGTATTTTCCCTGATTCGAAACGATCATCTCACCCACCGGGTCCTGCATGTGCAGCTGCTGTCCCGGGTGGCCCGGACCATCGGCCGGCACCTCAGACTCAACCAGGACCTGATCGAAGCCGCGGCTTTAGGCCATGACATCGGCCACCCCCCGTTCGGTCATGACGGGGAACGGTTTCTCTCCCGGCTCACCCACGCACACCAGGCCGGATATTTTCACCACAATGTCCAGAGCATTCAGTTCCTGGACCGGATCGAACGCAACGGGGCCGGATGGAACTTGAGCCTTCAGACGCTGGATGCCATATTGTGCCATGACGGAGAAGCCCATGTCCGCGAACTTTTTCCCCATGGTCACCGGACATTTGATGATTTAGATGCCATGATTCAGAGGTTTCTTGAAACCGAACACATCGGGTTTTCGCCTATGACCCTGGAAGGATGCGTGGTGCGCATGGCAGACACCATCAGCTATATCGGCCGGGATCTGGAAGACGGCATCCGGCTGGGCCTGATCACCCGGGAGCAGATCCCGGACACCTGCCGCAATATCCTGGGAACCACCAACGGCACCATTGTGTTCAACCTGGTGACCGACCTGATCGCCACCAGCCTGGACCAGCCGTTCATCGGATTTTCAGACGAGGTGGCCGGTGCCCTGGAAACCCTTAAAGCATTCAATTACCGGCACATCTATAAAAATCCCGCCATCAAGCAGCACCTGGGGACCATCGGCACTATTTACGATCATCTGTTTCACCAGTATCTCACGGATCTGGAAAAGGACAACCGGTCATCTGTTATTTTCACACAATTTCTGGCCGGCCTGTCCGACACATACCCAGACACCCACTCTCCGGCCCAAATCGTGCGGGATTTCATATCAGGCATGACTGATTCCTATTTTATCCGCCAGGCACCGGCCCATTTACGCCCCCAATCGGTGGACCATGTTTGAAAACCGCCGCGTTTACCGCCGGCAGCACCATAAACAGGGCCTGACCGCTTTTGAAATCACCGTGCAGGAAACCAACCTGCATATCCAGGCCGACACCGATCTGTCCGGCCCGGCCATCCAGGCAGTGACCCGTTGCCGTGGCCAGATCCAGGAATATATTGCACAAAATCCCGGCTTTAAAACATCTTTGCAACCCATGACCGTGCCGGATACCGCCCCTCCCGTCATCCGGAACATGAACGATGCCGCACATGCGGCTCAGGTGGGTCCCATGGCGGCTGTGGCCGGGGCGGTGGCGGAATATACCGGCCGGCATCTGTTGTCTTTTTCTTCACAGGTGGTGGTGGAAAACGGGGGCGATATTTTTATCCATTCTCATACCGACACCGTGCTGACCATCTTTGCCGGCAGATCCCCATTCAGCCTGACCACTGGCATTCATATACCCCGGCAGCCCGCCGCTTTCGGTGTCTGTACCTCATCGGGCACTTTCGGGCATTCCAAAAGCTTTGGCAGAGCGGATGCGGTCATGGTCATGAGCCGGTCCTGCATCCTGGCGGATGCCGCTGCCACAGGTCTGGCCAATCAGGTCTTCACGGGAGACGATATTGCCGGAGTTGTGGAAACCGGCAGGCGTATCACCGGAGTTCAAGGCCTGGTCATTATCAAGGATTCACATATCGGGCTGTGGGGAGATATCAGACTGGTAAGCATCTGACCCGGACATGGGCCGGCTCTTTTCAACCTGCAATCCATGCATTGCAAAACCCCCCGTGATCTGGTAAAAAACAGCCTGTCTGTCACTTTTAATATTGTAGAGATCAGGATATCATCACCTATGGAACGACTATTGGTCATATGCATTGCCGCAGCGATCGGGACCGGCTTTTACTACTGGTTTTCCTGGATGCTGAAAAAAAACCGCATACAGGAGTATGTCCGGTCACATCAGTGGCTGCTGCATCCCAATGCCATCTGCTACTGGCGGACCGGCATGGCCATGGCCGGTTTTTTTCTGTATTTCTGGACAGAATATCAATCCATTGCCATCATCATTTTCACCTTTGCCGCCATCCTGGACGGGGTGGACGGGCTGGTGGCAAGAGGATGCAATCTGGTATCCCGGCTGGGTGAATGGCTGGATCCTTTGTGTGACAAACTGACATACCTGCCACCCCTGCTGGGGTTTGCCTATACCGGCATAATTTCCATAAAACTGGTCTGGATCCTGGTGGGCATTGAAATATTCGGCCAGTTTTTCGCCCGCAAACTGTTGGCCCTGATGAAGACCTCCGGTGCAGCCAACAATTTCGGCAAAATCAAGGCTATCATCTGTTTTGCTCTGGTGATTTTCTGTGCCCTGGTGGATGCCAACCCCCATATCATACACATGGGAAACCAGATTCTGCTGGCATGTGTCGTTCTCTCAGGCGCTTCCATTGTATTTAAATTCATTCCCAACCGGCTGTATGCGGACATCCTTTCCATGCTCAATTTCTTCTGCGGTCTGGCCAGCCTGGTGTTGACCTTTTATGGATTTTTCGGCCGGGCCGTGATCATCATTATCATGGGACAGCTGTTCGACCTGTTTGACGGCCGCATGGCGGAAAAACACGGCGGCACCAAATACGGCCCCTACCTGGATGATGTGGCGGATTTTGTCATTTTCGGGTTTGCGCCCGCCTATATGCTGTTGAAGATCGGCCAGTCCTGGGCCTCCTGGTTGTTTGCCCTGATTTACATCGCTGCTGTGGCATTCCGGCTCATCCGGTTTCTGTTTGTGGACAAAAAACGCTCCGACCTGCCCCCGGGCGTATTCAACGGCCTGCCCTGCCCGGCCGGGGCATTGCTTTTACTGGGCGCCATCCTGCTGCTGCCCGCCCCGTATGTGTGGCCCATGGTGCTGGTGACCACCGGCCTGATGGTGAGCACCTTCCGGTTCGCCCATCTGGGACGTCTGATCCTGAAACAGGTTCCCAAACCGGTATTCTACACCATCAGCGCGGCCATCATCGTGATCATCGCCTTTGTACTGAAAACCCGGAACGGTGAATTGTTTGGAGGTGTCATCCTGGGATCGGTTTTGATTTACATGGTGATCGGCCGGGTGTACATCCAAAAAATTCTGTCATCAACTCCTACCACCAGGCACTGAAAAAGATCACGGCCGCATAGCGCAGGCCCTTGCCCACGGCCACCAGAACAATGAACACCTTGAGCCGGACATTCATGATACCCGCCACCAGCGTTAACGGATCTCCTCCGATGGGCAGCCAGGCCAGCAGCAGGGTCCAGACGCCGTACCTTTGAAACCAGGCCTGGGCCCGGGCAATCTGGATCGGGCTGAAATAAAACCAGGCCCGGTGCTGGAACCGCAGCAGATATCGCCCCATCCACCAGTTCACCACGGAACCTAACGTGTTCCCCGTGGTCGCCACCCAGAACAACAGATGCGGATCATGCCCCTGACGCAGCAGAGCAAACAGCAGCACCTCGGAATAAAACGGCAGAATGGTGGCAGCCAGAAATGCGGACCCGAAAAGAAGCAGAACAGGTATCATACCCATTCCTTTTGAATCAGCCATTTGAACAGAGCGAACTGGGCCGGCAGATAAAACAGATATTCCGGATGCCATTGTACGCCGATGATCCGGTGACCGGATCGGGTTTCCACGGCCTGAACAATGCCGTCCAGATCCCGGCCCACCACGTGAAGTCCGTTGCCGGGTTTTCGGATCGCCTGATGATGCAGGCTGTTGACCCGGAGATTCATTTTTTTGCAGATACGCGCCAGATGGGAGGTGGATTCAATTTTCACCTGTTTGGTGGGCAGCAGTCCCGGCCGGTTGTAGGTCAGGTGTCTCAAGTTCCGGATGTCCTGATGCAGGTTGCCGCCCAGCACCACATTGATGAGCTGAGCCCCCCGGCAGATACCCAGCATGGGAATTTTGTGATCCAGGGCATACCGGATCCACCGGATTTCCAGCAGATCCCGGTCCGGATCATATGCCACCGGGCCGGTTAAATCCCCATCATAATGTTCCGGTGAAATGTCATTACCGCCACCGATAATCAGGGCATCCAGGGTTTCATCCGCATTCCCGTGACGGGTGCTGATGCGCATGGGCGATGCCCCGGCCAGATACAGGGCTGTTTTCGTACACCACCATGCCGGGGCCCAGCGACGGGCCGATCCGGTTACGCCCACACGTGGTCGCGAATCCATTGATCCATCCAGGTGGTCCAGTCAGCGCGGTTTACTCCCATCAGGGGCCGGTGCATGGACAAAAACCGCTCTTTGAGCATGGCCAGATCTTCCGGGCGCTGTGCCAGCGCCTCCACCACCCACCACAAGTTCCAGGGGTGGGCCAAAGACCAGTCCGGGCTGTCGATCTGACAATTGGGCAGCCGATAGTGAAACGCGGGCCGGGCCTTTATTTTCGGGTCTGCAACCATGGTCTGAACCATGTCGGAATGCACACAGGACAACAGGGGCAACAGATCCAATGCCCGGTTCCGGCTGGCGTTATAAATCAGATAATCTGAGATCATCTGCGTGAAATCCGGTTTATCATAAGAAAAAAGCACTTGCAGATAGGCTTCGGAAAACAGGTCCACATAGGGGCTGATGCGCCTTGCTATATCCACCTGATGGGCATCCACCAGCCACCATTGCAGCAATGAAAACGATTGCACATATGCCAGCACCAGTTCAGCATCCAACGATGGTGTCTCGGCATTGATATGCACACCATAGGCGGCAATCATGGAATCTTTCGTCCCTTTTGCCCCGGCGTCCCGCAAGGCACGAATCAACGGATCCAGGCGGTTCAGGGCAGTCACGTCAATGGGCGGACACACCACTTCCATGGGTACCAGCCATGTGGCTGCCTGGCTGAGCAGATCGATCCAGTCCCCGGTTTTGTCCGGTGCCTGCCCGGCCGCTTTTCTTTTCAGAAAATCCCAATCCAGCTCCACGGTGAATGCTCCCAGTTCCGGGACATCCACCACACAGGCGGCCGCAGACTCACAGACCCGGGTACCGCCCAGCACCGTTTCCACCACCTGGGTGGTCTGATCCAGATCCAGGCCGGTGAATTCCAGCTCAAACCCCACTTGTCGCAGGGTACCCTGCCGGGTTCGGATGACAGGCGGCAATTTATAAAATAACGGCGGTTTCATTGCATCTCTTCGTCAAAGCGTTTTCAAATCAAGAACTGAATCTTTAAAATAGGCAATCCGGTTTTGCCTTGTCAATCAAAACATGAAAGAAACCACTTGTCCATTTGCGTATCCCGATGATACTATACAGAATCTGTCATCCATCATCAGACCCGAATGGAGGATTATTATGACACCATTGAATGAAAAACAACCGGACACTTCCCGCATGGACCGCCGCACTTTTCTGGCCCTTTCCGCCGGCGCTGCCGCTTCCCTGGCCCTGGCCGGACTGCCCCGGGCCGCATTTGCCGCTGCGGCTTCTCCCCATGCGCTTCCGGCCCTGCCCTATGCAGACACCGATCTGGCACCGGTGATCTCCGCCCGGACATTGTCATTTCATTACGGCAAACACCACCAGGGGTATGTGAACAACCTGAACCGCCTGATCACCGGCAGCCGGTATGCGGACCTGCCTCTGGAAAAAATCGTCACGGACGCTGCGGGCAAACCGGAAGACACGGGCATTTTCAACAATGCCGCCCAGGTATGGAACCATACGTTTTACTGGCACAGCCTGAGCCCCAGGGGCGGAGGAGACCCCCCGGCCGCATTGACACGCAAAATAAAAGAGGATTTCGGCAGCGTGGATGCCTGCAAACAGGCACTGCTTGATGCAGCCACCTCCCAGTTCGGCAGTGGCTGGGCCTGGCTGGTTTCAGACAACAAGACCTTGAAAGCGGTGAACACCGGCAATGCCAAAACACCGGTCACCATGGGCATGACCCCGCTGCTGACCATCGATGTGTGGGAACATGCTTATTATCTGGACTACCAGAACCAGCGAAAGGCATATGTCCAAGCGGTTCTGGACAAACTTATCAACTGGGAGTTCGCACTGGAAAACGCTGCGTTGTAACCGACAAAAAAAATCAAGTCACCCATGCAACCGATTACACCCATCGGCGTGATTCACACGCCGTTTCAGAACATTGAAGACATGCCTATTCAGCCCAAAGGGGCCGCAGGCACCAAAGGACAGATACAGGTGGATGCGGCCTATCAAAAAGGACTTGAAGACCTGGACGGCTTCAGCCACATCTACCTGATCTATTCCTTTCACAAGGCCACGCGCACGGAGCTGACCGTGGTGCCGTTCATGGATACCCGGCCCAGGGGGGTGTATGCCACCCGGTCCCCGCTTCGGCCCAACCATATCGGAATCTCCATCGTCCGGCTGGAAAAAATCGAGGGAAACCGGGTGCATGTCCTGGACATCGATGTGCTCGACAATACCCCTTTGCTGGATATCAAACCCTATATGGAAAAATTCGACGGAGTGACAGACAGCCGGTCCGGATGGATGCAGGCCAGTGAAACCGAAGTGGCAGAAAGGCGGTCGGACAGCCGGTTCAAGTAATGGAGAAACAAAACCTTTACAAGGGATTTGCCCTGGTGATTTTTTCAGCGGTGCTGTTCGGGACCACCGGCACCTCCCAGGCCCTGGCCCCGGCCGGCATCTCCAGCACCGCCATCGGATCGCTGCGCCTCATCATCGGGGGCCCTGCCCTGCTTTTGATGACCCTGACTTTCGGCAACATCCGCCTGGCTGCATTCCGACCGCCGGTCATTCCCACCCTTGTGGCCGCGTCCGGCATCGTGATGTTCCAGCTGTGTTTTTTTGAGGCCGTGGCCAGAACCGGGGTGGCGCTGGGAACCATCGTGGCCATCTGCATGGCGCCGGTGATCTCCGGGCTCCTGGGTGCGGTGTTTCAAAAGGAACGGCTGACAAAAGTCTGGCTGATTGCATCCCTTCTGGCCATTTCCGGGTGTGTGCTGTTGTCCGTGGCCGGCAGTGAGGTGCAGGTGGACACCACCGGCATATTTCTGGCGTTTGGCGCAGGATTCGGATATGCCGTGTCTCTGGTGGGCAGCAAGGCCGTGGTGGCGGACCATTCACCCATCTTGGGGATTGCTGTCATTTTGTGTGTGGGGGCGGTGATGGTTCTTCCCCGACTGCTGCTGTTTGAAGATCTTTCACCGGTGATGACCGCCCAGGGCATGACCGTGGTCCTGTATCTCGGCCTGGTGGCTACGGCGGCGGCTTACCTGCTGCTGGCCAAAGGACTGTCCGTGGTGCCGGTGTCCATGACGGCCCTGCTGATGCTGGTGGAACCCTTGACCGGATGTTTTTTAGGAGTTCTGCTGCTGGATGAAATGTTCACCCCTGTCACCGGGATCGGGGCATTGCTTATTTTTTCCGGTCTTCTGGTCATCTCGTTTTTCAAGGAAAAACCCGCACCCGTAGCCCCGCTGGTCACCCGGCACAAAAAATCCCGGTTCAGAAACAAACGATAGGATGATCAAAAAACACCAAGGGATTGTCTTCGGACAAATGCCTTGGCTTTTTTCACCAGTGTGATATTTTATCTGACAATCATCCCTTGTTACAGGAGGCCTTGAAATGATACAGATATCCCGGTTGTTTTTTTCTTTTTCTTTGATTTTCACCTGGATGTACACCCTGCCGGCCCATGCCCGGATCGATACAACCGTATTGACCGACACCCGGCAGATCGAGGCCTATATTTACCGCAGCGCGGATCTGACTTTGATCAAAGACACCCGGACCCTTTATTTTGCCAAAGGCATGAACCCGGTCCGATTTTCCTGGTCCGGCACGCGCATCGACCCCACATCCCTGTCTGTTGAAATTTCCGACAGATCCCTGCCGCTTGAAATCACACAGGTCCAGTTCCCGGCCCGGGAAAAGAACCAGGCCATCTGGCATGTGTCAGCCCAACAACCCTGCCGGGCTGAGGTGGTCCTTTCTTACTTCACGCCGGGTATTTCCTGGCAGCCCCATTACACTGCGGTTCTGTCCCAGGACCAGACCCGGATGAAATTGACCGGCCAGGTCCGGGTGGAAAACCGCTCCGGCATGGATTATCCCGATGCTCAGGTGCATCTGGTGACAGGCAAAATTCATCTTTTGGACCGGATCGCGGACCTGGCAGACCAGCCGTTTCCCTATGGCCGGCCCGAAACCCGGACTGCCGTCAACCAGCAGCAGGACATGGCCGCCCGGGGAAAAGCACTGCTGGAATCCGCCCCTGCCCTGATGATCCAGTCTGATCATTCGGCTTCTTCCGCACCCCGGGCCATCACCCAATCCCGGGCATCCGATTACATGGTGTACACCCTTGACGGACAAAAATCCCTTTTAAACGGCTGGTCCGACCGGCTGACCTTTGTGGAGGCCGCAGCCGTGCCGGTTGACACTTTGCATGTATTTGATATCTCCCGGTTCGGCAACGTCGTGATGCAGATGGTTTCCTTTACCAATGACACGGCTGCCGGGCTGGGATCGTTTCCGCTTCCCGGGGGCGGTGTCAAGGTGTTTCAGGCCATTGACGCAGACGGCGGTATGGTCTTTGTCGGGGCCGACACGGCGGATTACATCCCGTCGGGCAAACGTCATCATCTTCAGATCGGGCCTGATCCCCGGATCACCGTGGTCCCCAAGGTCATGAAATACGCCAAAACCCATTTGATGTTTGACAAAAAAAACAATCTGTCCGGATTTGACGAGGTCCGGACCTGGGTCATGGCGGTGGCCAATTTCTCCGGCCACCCGGCCCGGATCGACATGTTCCAGACCCTGCCCCATCCCCATTTTACCATCTCCGATATCCAGGGGCAGGATGAATTCGAGCGCATCGACCAGAACCGGTTCAAATTTTCGGTCTGGGTTTCTCCGGCCGGCAAAAAAAA
>CALGAJ010000277.1 GCA_937951975.1 uncultured Desulfotignum sp. | reverse complement strand
AGACCCTGAACAACCGGGGTGAGGCAAAACTGAATTTCAGGCCGGAACAGGAATTTAAAGATCCCTTCGGCATCCAGGACAAGCTGTTGTCGGAACACGCCAAAGGCCTGTAATGGGAAAGATTGACTGAACATCATTCTCCTTACCCCCTGCTGGTTTCAGGATCGCGGTATTAAAGACCGCTATCCACGCGCATGCGCAGATATACGGGAAATCTCGGAATCCCGGATTTGTAGTATCCGGTAAATTTATATGTTACCACAGCCCCCAACGGGGGTGGATTTTCACGTTCCGCGTCGGTGAAACCGGTGCCGATTTTAAACTCTGCACCTTCGGGTGTGAGTACCCGCAAGGCTCCCAGGCGCCCTTGGTTGCGCCCATGGCCTGGTATATGTTCTACCACTGTCGCTTCAGCGTCCTCAAAACGCTTCACCTTGAGGATCGTGGCACTGCGACCCGGGAGATATTCCCCTTTTGGATCGCGCACAATCAGACCCTCTCCACCATGCGCCACCACTTCGTCCAGGTGGCGCGACAAATGGGCAGCATCCTTAACTGGTGTCTGTGGAATCAGAAACGCGTAAGGAGGGTGATGTCGGGCAACCCAGTTCGCGGCCTTTTGCAACCGCATTCTGAAACTTCCCGGCGCATCTGGAACATCGAAGATGGCATATTTAAGTTCCAGCCAGCCTGGATGCCCCTGGTGCCGCAATACGATAGAAACAGTGCGCGCAAATGTGCCGCGCCCGCCCCAAAGTTCTCCTTCTAGAGGAAAAGGAGGCAAGCCCACAGTAAATTCCGGCGGCGGGCTGAAATGGACACCGTTTTTACTGTAAAGTGCTTCCCCATCCCAATAGGCCCTGACTCCGTCGAGCTTTTCACTCATCCACCAGCCACGGATATCGATCTGTGCGTGATAGACCTTAGGCAGCATGAGGTCGTGATCCTGCGCCAGGGACACCCCAGGCACCACAGCTGAAGCCAGCGTCAAAAGAGCAACAACGACAAGGAGCAGACGTAAGCTGTGATGTCTCGGTTTCATGCTCCCTTTACACCCACTGAATTTCACGCTTCAATATCTCCCCTGCACAGCAGAACCATCAATTTGCTATCGCAATTTGCGTGCCTTCAATCTTGCCACCTTTTGTCCGCTCTTATCTACCAGGATCAGCTCTTTTCCATCCAGATATACCCCGGAAACCTCTGCCAGAGCGGAGAGGGATTTGTCCTCAAGTTGCATAAGTTCAGATGGGCACGTCATCATAGTGGTCCCCAGGGGGCTCAATTGTAATGGCAACGGAATAGTAACCCTTGAACTTCGTTGTCCTCGCTGCTCCACAGCTTTATCGCCTGCCGCCCAGGATCCGGTGAGGCGATTGCATCCGACAGAGCCGTACACCCGTTGCAGCTCGCGCTGAAATACCAGCCACACATCACCTACCTGCGTTTTTTCAAGATAAACACCACGCAACGCAACCAGCTCCCAGGTTTTATCTACAAAAAATCCCACCGCTGCAGTCACATCCTCAGGGGTGATATCACCCACGTGCTCCAGCACATATGCCTGGGCAAGATCTCCCTCTATGCGCCTGCCGGATTGATCCAGAGCAAACAGTCGGTTCTCTCCCACCTGAAACAGTCCATGTCCACCAGACAGATCGAGAAGTTCAACGCTGGTGCCAGCATCATCCCATTCGAACACTCCCTCGCTGATATACTCCGTGTCCGCAGCCTCTACCTCCAGGTATGTGGATTTAAGCACATAGGTATGCGCCGGACTAAGGGTGAGCGTTGTCCGGATACCGGAACAATCGGCGCAGGGGAGCGTTCCCGCATAGGTTCCGGTCCAGTCGAGGGCATTTCGGCTGTTGTGCATATCGGGAGGTTGTGCAAAATCTTGATTTTTTAATGACAGACTGCATCCCCCGCACCCAAATACCACACTTGCGAGCAGAATTATAAAATAACTGCGACACCTGCTATGTTGTGCTTTGTTCTGCCACTCACGCATTCATTATCCCCATTTTCAGGTTAAGAATTAGCCACAAGCAAGACTGCAAGGACGGTATGTATCGGTATCCTCGCTGTTCTCTGCCGGCACATTGTCGTACTTGATAAGGTGTCTCATGATTTAAGTGTTTCTCCAATGGCTTTCCCGAAATTGAAACAGTTTTCTTTTGCCTGGGTGTCCGGGTTCCACTGGACCCGCAATCCCTCGTTCAACAGCTCGAATCCGCCCTGTTCCAGTTTGTCGGAGATCACTTTCACCGATTCACCGCTCCAGCCGTAAGACCCGAATGCGGCCGCTTTTTTGCCTTTGAACCGCAGCCCGATGATCTCTTCGAAAAGTCCTGCCAACGCAGATAAAATCCCTTTGTTCACGGTGGGGGACCCGGCCAGAACCGCCTTGGACTTGAAAATTTCGGTGAGAATGTCGTTTTTGTCGGACTTGGCCACATTGAACAGTTTCACGGTGACGGAACTGTCTGCCGCAAGAATGCCTTTGGCAATGAGTTCCGCCATTTTCCGGGTGCTTTCCCACATGGTATCGTAGATTAGGGTGATCTGGTTTTCCGCATACGCATCGGCCCATTCCATATATTTGTTCACGATCTGCGTGGGATCCTGCCGCCAGATCACGCCGTGGCTGGGGCAGATCATGTCCACGGGCACGTTTAAGGCCAGGACTTCCTTGATTTTCCGGATCACCTGGGCACTGAAGGGAGTCAGGATATTGGCGTAGTATTTGATAGCCTCCTGGAACAGTTCTGCCTGGTCCACCAGGTCGTTGTACATCAGCTCCGTGGCCAGGTGCTGGCCGAAGCCGTCATTGCTGAACAGGATATTGTCGCCGGTGAGATAGCAGAACATGCTGTCCGGCCAGTGGAGCATGGGGGCCTCGATAAAGATCAGGTCTTTTGAACCGATATTGAGCTTGTCTCCGGTTTTGACTACCTTAAAATTCCAGTCCTGGTGATAATGGCCTTTGAGGGATTTCACCCCGTTGGCCGTGCAGTAGACGGGCGTGTCCGGGATGTGCTGCATCAGTTCCGGCAAAGCCCCGGAATGATCGGATTCCGCATGGTTGGCAATGACGTAGTCGATCTGGTCCAGGGGGATTTCGTTTTTGAGGTTTTCCACAAATTCTTTGGAAAACGGGGACCACACCGTGTCGATGAGCACATTTTTCTCATCTTTCACCAGATACGCGTTATAGGTGGACCCCCGGTGGGTGGAATACTCCTGCCCGTGGAAATGCTGTAATTCCCAGTCGATTTTTCCCACCCAGTGGATATGATCTTTGATTTTGAAATGCATGGCTGCCTCCTTGATTTAAATAAACCGTTCCCTTATAAATTAAAGGGATCATGCCTGTAAAAGTCAAGGATTGTTTTTCGCAAAAATTCCGGTTTCCCCGGGATGAGGGAGAAATTTGCGGCTCAGGTTGACAACACAGGGTGTTTGCATTCATAATCTTTATCATGGGGGGGAGTTGTGGTGGAAAGACCGGTTCGGCCATGACCATTTGTGGGGAAGACCGGATCAATCATAAACAGGAAAATATCAAGGAGACAAAACCATGCGCGTGATCAAACTCAGTGAAACCAATGAATTCAAGCCCGGCGTGATGAACCGGTTTTTTCTGGTGGAAACGTCAGAGCATTTCAAAATCATCAATTTCAACCTGGATGCCGGGGTGGTGTTTCCGGTTCATTCTCATGATCTGGACGGGGAGCTGTCCATCCAGGTGCTGGAGGGAAAAGGATGGTTCCTTGCTGCAAACGATGAAAAAATCCCTGCGGAAAAAGGGGATATCCTGATTTCAGAAATCAGGGAACCCCACGGGGTCGAAGCGGATACAAAGATGAGAATCCTGGTCACCATCGCCCCGCCCATCTGACAAGGGTCAGGTGTCCTGATTTGAAGACCTGATGGATGTCCCGGGCCTTACGTCAGGTCTTTTTCCCCTTCGAAATACCGCATGAACTGCACCCGCTCATAAGCGGCGGGGTTGGCGGTCGCCTCCTGGCTCAATTTGCCGCGGAAATCGTCAATAGAATGATAATCATGTGTCTTCATCCAGGCTTTCAGGTTGTCGAGCATGGTTGCGATGTGCGCCGGCCCTTTGCGATAGAGGCTGGAGACCGTCTGCACCGCCCTGGCGCCGGCAAGAAGCTGTTTGATCAGGGCCGGACCGTCATGAACCCCGGTGGATGCGGCCAGATCACAGTCCACCTTGTTTGCCATGATGGCAACCCAGCGCAGAGACATGGCCAGTTCGGCCGGACTGCTGAACACGAAAGAGGGTTTGACGGTCATCTTGTCGATATCGAAATCCGGGCTGAAAAAACGGTTGAACAGAACGATGCCTTTGATACCGGTTTTAGACAGCCGCTGGATCATCGGTCCGAGGCTGGAAAAGTAATAGCTGATTTTAAGGGCCACCGGGATGGAGACGGCGGCCAGCACCTTGTCGATGATCTTGAAATAGGCTTTTTCCTGTTCCAGGGAGGTTCGCTCGAAGTCCGAAGGGAGGAAAAACATGTTCAGCTCTAAAGCATCGGCTCCGGCATCCTGGAGACGGTCGGCAAATGCCGTCCATTCATGGGAGCTGACACAGTTGATGCTGGCGATGACCGGAATATCCACAGCCTGTTTGGCGGCCTGGATCAATTGGATATAATTGTTGATTTTTTTGCCTTTGAGATGAAAATCAAAATAATCGAACTGATCCAAATTGACGCCGTCTTTTTCTGCATCCTTGAGAACATCTTCGAACTGGAACAGGATCTCTTCTTCAAAAATCGATTTAAGGATCACGGCCCCGGCGCCGTGACGGGCCAGGGCCGCAATTTTATCCACCGAATCGGTCAGCCCCGAGCTGCCGGCGATGACAGGACTGTTCAGTTTCATGCCCAGGTAATTGGTTGTGATGTCCATGGCACCCCCTTTTTTTCCCGCACGGCGGGATAGATTCTGTTGTTAAAATGAGTTATTAAAAAACCACTACTCCTCCCAATGGATACATTCCACCGGACAGGTATCGATGGCTTCGTCAATACAATCTTCAGGGCCGCCCTCGGCCATAATGACAAAGGCTTTTTCAGTTTCTTCGTCAAATCCGAACACATCCGGACATAGCTCGACGCAGGACTCACAGCCGATACATTCTTCTGTTTCGATGAACACCTTTTTACTCATGATCAATTCTCTCCTTGTGATTGTGGGAATGTCTGGTCAGAAAAATCATACTCAAATGGTTAAACGGGCACCCTTGAAATCAAGGGCGCCCCCTGTTTTATGAAACAGGCTTCAGGATGTTACGGAAGTTGAGACCCCTGCTGCACTTCGCATTGATTGTCCGGACAAAAAAGGTTCAGCCACAGGCCCTTGGTCTCTTTTGGAACGATGCCGCCGGCCGGCAGGGTGATCTTGTTTTCATCCAGGGAACAAGCGCCGTCCGGGCAGGCCACTTCAAGCCACAGACCGGATTTGCCGGCAACCGCATCACGTTTTTCTGCGGGCAGGTCGGACATTTCGGTTTCAGGAACAATCCGGGCATTTTCGATAAACACTTTCAAACGGGTTTCTTTGATTCCTTTTTTCATGATCCCTCCTTTTTCTGATGGAATTCTCATATCTGCTTATGGCAGTATTCAACCATGAGCAACACTGAATGTTCACGTCCTTTGTACCATAAAAACATTTGCATGGATTTGATCCAAGTCAAGTTTTTTCCCGTTGATCGATTTTTTGTGATAGCCAGATGTCACGCACCATTCCCAGAAACGTAACCAGCCATGCGGTCATGGCGATGTAGACAAATCCCGCCGGGATGACATCGATGACCGGGGCCCGGGTCACGTCCGCCAGGCGGTGGGTGCACACGGTATACATGCCCAGAGGGAACACCGCCCCCCAGAACAGCGGGCTGTAGCGCAACGGAAACCGCCGGATTCCGTGACGCCAGATTCCTAAAATAATGAGCATGGGAATCCACCAGGTGGCCGTGGCCCAGAAAAAAAAGGTGAATCCCTTTATAAAGGGGGTCAATTCCGCCAGAAACCCGGATGCGGCAGCCTGATCGATCAGGCCGGCACCGCCCAAAGTGGTGATGGCCACAGCCCCCATGTTGATCCAGTAAGGCGGGGTCAGGTCCCGGGGGGAGAAGTGAAAAAACAGGTACCGGTAGAAGATCAATCCGATGATCCAGATGTAGAGCATTCCCCCGAACAGCCAGGTGTTGAAGGCCAGAAACAGGATTGTTTCACGATGGACCGGCAGATCCGGGGCAATGGCGGTGCTCAGTACGGTGACCGCCTGGGTGGCCACCACCGCCAGGAGCCATCCGCCGTTGATGCCCCGGTCAATGGCGGGTTTTTCCTCCCTGGTGATCAATCCGGTGAACAGGCCGTAAATCAGGCAGAGCCAGAGCGTGACGGTGATATACCACAGGACCGTGGCAACGGCCACCGCACCGGTCAAAATCAGTATCTGGCTGCACAGCACCCCCGAGGCGGCCACGCAGGTGAAAAACCCCATGCCCTGGGTATGATCCCTGAAGTCCTCTTGAAACCGCCGGGTGAAAAAAACGATCCGGGCGATGTACATGACCCATAAGATGACATAGGCAGGGATGTTGATGCCCAGAAGGAGCCATGCAATCATATCGAATTCCTGGTAATGGGCCGCAAGGGAAACGATCCCCGTGGACATCACCAGGGCAAAATAGGCCGGATTCAGGTTTTCGAGGCTCCGGGCCCGGATGCCGGGCTGCGAAGGAGGTGTGTTTCTCCTGATCTGTCCTGTCATGGTCAGGCCTGCCGTACCTGCCGCCTGTAAACGATGAAGGGCCGCACCAGATAGAACAAAGGAACGCTCCAGATGTGCACCAGACGGGTGAAAGGAGAATAGGCCAGCAGTGCCCAGGCCGCTGTCACATGAACCCGGAAGCTTAAGGGGACCTCCAGCATCAGGGTGCTGTCGGGCGTAAAGGTGACAATACCCCGGATCCAGGGAGCCACACTGTACAGCATGTTGAAGTGGCTGAACAATACATTGTACATCCCCGTGGCGATCACCACTGCCAGGGCCGCCAGTGTGATCATGTCATTGCGCGTGGTCACGATCTTCAGGCGGGGCTGTTTCCACCGGCGCCATCCCAGCACCAGGATACCGGCAAAAGCAGCCAGCCCGACAGCCAGACCGTTCCAGTGGGCGATGGTGATGTGTATCTGGGCAGTGATACCGAACATATCAAGCACGCGCTGGGGAATGAGCAGCCCACCGGCATGCCCCATGAAGGTGGCAATGATGCCGAAATGGAACAGGATTGATCCGTAGAAAAGAGATTTTTTTTCAAGAAATTCACTGGAACGGGCGTTCCATCCGAAACGGTCAGTGACATAGCGGTAGGCATGGCCGACCACGAACGTGGTCAGACACACGTAAGGAAACACGGTGAAAATGAGGGTATGCCAAAGGGTCATGAGGGTCCTCCTTGTGCACATGAAGGGGTTGTCATCCGGGGAACCGGTTGATCCGGGCCGGTGGCGGCTGCTGCTGCCAGGCAGGCCAGGGGGCGCAGAAGCTCGGCATAGGCCGGTACTTTTTTTTCCAGTCCGGCAACCAGATGGGTTGTGGCATGCAGGCATTGCCATATCTGTGTTGCCATTGCCGGTTCCGGCCGGGGATGGAGACAAAGAAACTCCAGGAGCAGCGGCAGATAATCGGGCAGATCTCCGCTTGTTCGTTCCCAGCCGGTTCGGTCATACAGGTGCTGCAGTTTTGCCAGAACGGCAGCCCGTTTTTCATTGTCACCAAAGGCATGATAGGTCAGGTTGAGTGTTGTGGCCGGACCAAGATCAAAGGCAGCGGTATAATTTTCCTGGAGGCGCAGCAGATCATGGGCTTGAAGATAGGTCAGAAAATTTTGCACCGCATGTTTGAATTCAGGTTCGGGGATCTGCCGGGCGGCAGCGGTGATCGGGTCAAGATCGTTCAACAGCCGTTTGTCCGGGTAATCGAGCAGCACGGAAAGTATCTGCCATGTGGTACCGGATAAAGAAATCATGGGTGTATGTCTGTCATTTTCTGTCATTTTTTAAAATGCCTCCCCCAGTCCGCAGGTCCCCTGGCGGGTGAAAATGTCCGGGTCGTGGACCGGGGCGGTGGGGATCACGAACCGGTCCGTCAGGGGGGCCAGTGCCAGCAGTTGATAGATCCGGTCCGCATCTTCAGCATTCAGGCCCACCGCATCCAGCACCTGTGTATCGGTTTGTTTTTCCACCCGACGCAGGCGCATGAAATGGCGCAAAGCCGCCAATCTGCCCAGCGCCAGGCGCACCGGTTCTTCATCTCCTGCTGTGAGCAGGTTTGAAAGATAAGTAACCGGTATGCGCATCTGGTCAATGGCTGCCGGAATTTCAGAGGTGTCGGCCACCTGGCGGCTGACCGGGCTCAGGGGCGGTACATACCAGACCATGGGCAGGGTCCGGTATTCGGGATGCAGGGGCAGGGCCAGCCGCCATTGCCGGATCAGGGAGTAGACCGGGGATCGGCGGGCCGCAGCCAGTACATTGGATGCAATGCCCTGGGCTTTCGCAGCCCGGATTGTTTCTGGATCATTCGGATCCATGAGGATATCCAGATGGGCCGGGTAGATATCCTTGTCACGGGAAGCTGCCGCAGCTTCAAGAATGCGGTCGGCATCGTAGAGCAGCACCCCTACATACCGGATGCGGCCCACACAGCTGTGGGCACACAAAGTGGGCAGGCCGGCCTCGATGCGGGGATAACAGAAGATACATTTTTCCGCCCGGCCCTGCTTCCAGTTGAAATAGACCTTTTTATAAGGGCAGCCCGACACGCAGTACCGCCAGCCCCGGCAGCGTTCCTGGTCCACCAGCACGATACCATCTTCATCTCTTTTGTACAGGGCCCCGGACGGGCAGGACGCCACACAGGCCGGGTTGAGGCAGTGTTCGCACAGTCTTGGCAGCCAGAACATGAAAAGATGTTCAAACTGCAGATAGGTCTCGAATTCCAGACGGTTGAAATTGACGTCTCCGGCACCGGTTTCAGACAGCCCGGCCAGATCGTCTTCCCAGTTGGGGCCCCATGCAGGATCCATGGGTTCTTTGGTCAAACAGGAATGGGAGCGCACCGTTGGCTGGTGTTTTTTGGGGGGACTGTTGATCAGTCGGCCGTAATCATAATCCCATGGTTCATAGTAGTCATCCATGACCGGCAGGTCCGGGTTGTGAAAAATGTTCATTGCCTTGTGAATCCGTCCGCCGGCCGCCAGTTTCAGCCGGTTGCCTTTCACGGTCCAGCCGCCCCGGTAGAGCTGCTGGTTTTCCCATTTTCTGGGATACCCGATACCGGGTTTACTCTCGACATTGTTGAACCACATGTATTCGGCACCTTCCCTGTTGGTCCATACATTTTTGCAGGGGATGCTGCACGTATGACACCCGATACACTTGTCCAGGTTCATCACCATGGCGTACTGCACTTTAATTTTCATACCATTCCACCTTTCCGGCCTTGCGCACGATGATGGTTTCATCCCGCTGGGAACCGACGGGTCCGTAATAATTGAAGCCGTAACTCAAATGGGCGTACCCCCCGATCATGTGGGTGGGCTTGACCAGAATACGGGTCACGCTGTTGTGGGTACCGCCGCGTTGGCCGGAAATTCCGGCGCCCGGCGTATTGATCAGCCGCTCCTGGGCATGGTACATGAAGGCCTTGCCCGGCGGAATGCGCGGGCTCACCACGGCTTTGGCCATCACCACGCCGTTGGCGTTGAAGCATTCCAGCCAGTCATTGTCTTTCACCTTGATTTTTTTTGCGTCCGCATCGCTGATCCAGATGGATTCTCCGCCGCGAAACAAGGTGAGCATGGTGAGGGTTTCGGCATAGGTGCTGTGAATCGACCACTTGGAGTGGGGGGTCAGGTAGTTGAGTACGATTTCCCGGTCCGGTTCCCGCGTCACGCTGCCGGTATCACCCGGAGTGATGGTCAAAGGAGGCCGGTAGATCGGCAGTTGTTCGCCGAAATCCCGCATCCAGGGATGGTCTTGGTAGAACTGGGCCCGGCCGGTGAGGGTCCGGAACGGGACCTTTTCCTCGATGTTGATCACAAAAGGAGAATAGCGCCGTTCTTCGGATTCAATGCCGCTCCAGATGGGGGATGTGATGATCTTGCGCGGCTGGACGGTGAGATCATCGAAACAGATCCGTTCATCTTGCCGTCCTTGACTCAGATGGCTTAAGCTCATACCGGTGCGCTTTTCCAGCATTTTCCAGGATTTTACCGCTGTGGCACCGTTGGTTTCAGGTGCCAGCATCAGGATGGTTTCGGCGGCCTGTTTTTCAGATTTCATGATCGGCTGTCCCCGGGTGATTCCTTCGGTTACTTTGCCCAGAGAGGCTTTCAGTGCTTCAGTCTCCGTGTCTGCATGCCACATAACGCCTTTGGCGCCCACACCTGCGGATGCGGCCAGCGGGCCCAGGGAGATCATTTTTTTAAAGGTATTGGGGTAGTCCCGGGTCATCACGGTCAGGTCGGGCATGGTCTTTCCGGGCACGGGTTCGCACTCGCCCCGGTGCCAGTCCTGAAAACGGTCCTGGGCGATCTCTCCGGGGGTGTCGTGCATCAGAGGGGTGGCCACCAGATCTTTGACCGTGCCCAGATGATCCGATGCCAGTTCGGAAAATTTTTCTGCAATGGTCTTGAATTGTTCCCAGTTGGTGCGGGCTTCCCAGGGCGGATCAATGGCCGGATTGAACGGGTGGATGAACGGATGCATGTCCGTGGTGCTCAGGTCATGCATCTCATACCACCCGGCAGCCGGCAGGGCGATGTCCGCATACATGGCGCTGGTGGACATGCGCAGCTCCAGGGTCACCATCAGGTCCAGCTTGCCTTCCGGGGCCGGCTCCCGCCATGTTATCTCTTCAGGGCGCAGGGCACTCTCGGAATTGAGTACGGCATGGTCCGTGCCCAGCAGGTGTTTGAGAAAATATTCATGCCCCTTGCTGCTGGCCCCCAGCAGGTTGGCTCGCCAGAGAAAGAGCATGCGCGGAAAATTGTCCGGATGATCCGGG
Source organism: uncultured Desulfotignum sp. (assembly GCA_937951975.1). Lineage (GTDB taxonomy): Bacteria > Desulfobacterota > Desulfobacteria > Desulfobacterales > Desulfobacteraceae > Desulfotignum. Next base: position 1,378 of record CALGAJ010000277.1, on the reverse strand, counting down.
TCTTCAATGGCAAACCGCAGGTTGCCGGATTTGATTTTTTTCACGGCAAAGTCTGTGATTTCTTCATCTGAGGATGCCCCGGCGGCCATGGCTTCCTTGACCAGTTCAACGGGATTGCAGTTGAATTGGGGATAAGACGGCAGCCAGCCAAGACGGGCCGCGGTCACGTTATAGTCGGCCATGTGTTGTGCTGCCGGCTGTTTTGCCAGAGGAGACTGAACCGTTTCCGGCCGAAGGGTGTCATAGCGCCACTGGTCCGTGGCAAAATAAAAAAAGGAAGTGCCGTTCTGGTGACGCGGGGGCCGCTGCCAGTCCAGGCCGAAGGCCACCTGGGACCAGGCCGCCAGGGGCCGCACTTTTTCCTGGCCCACATAATGGGCCCATCCGCCGCCGTTCACGCCCTGGCACCCGCACAGGGTGGTCAGGTTGATGATGGTGCGGTAGATCATGTCACTGTGGTACCAGTGGTTGGTCCCGGCCCCTAAAAAGATCATGGATTTGCCGCTTGTTTTTTCGGCATTTTCGGCAAATTCACGTGCCACCCGGATGGCATCCACGGCCGGCACGCCCGTGATCTTTTCCTGCCATGCCGGTGTGAACGGTTTGGGGTCATCGTAATCTGCCGGATAGTCGGGAGAGCCTTCTTGGGTTTTGGAGGGGGCATTTTTCTGCTTTACCCCCAGGTGAGCAGCCATCAGGTCAAATACCGTGGTCACGCGCAGATCCCCGTCCGGGGTGGGGACGGTCTTACAGGGTACCAGCCCTTTTCTGACGATCGAGCCGGCCTCGGTAAAGACGGGAAAGGCCACGGTGCGCCAGCCGTCGTTTTGTTCTGCAAACCCCAGCAGTGGATAGACCGGCGCACCATCCGCCTTCATTTCAAGGTTCCAGTTGCCTTCCTCGTTCCAGCGGAAACCGATACTGCCGTTGGGTACGGCAAAATCACCTGACGCCGCATCATACACCACGGTTTTCCACTGGGCGTTGTTGGTTTTCAGACCGAAATCCGCGGCGCGCAGAAACCGTCCCGGGATTTCGCTGTCCGTTCCCTGTTCAAGCACCACTAAAAAAGGCAGGTCCGTGAATTGTCTGGCGTAATCCATGAAATAGGGCACCTGGCGGTCCATGTAAAATTCCTTGAGAATCACATGGGTCATGGCCATGGCCAGGGCCGCGTCCGTGCCGGCCCGGGCCGGCAGCCAGGTGTCGGCGAACTTGACATATTCGGCGTAATCCGGTGCCACGGCAGCCACCCGGGTTCCCCGGTAACGGGCTTCGGTGAAAAAATGGGCATCGGGCGTGCGGGTCATGGGCAGGTTGGTGCCCCAGACAATGAAATAGGATGATTCAAACCAGTCGGCGCTTTCAGGCACGTCGG
>CALGAJ010000276.1 GCA_937951975.1 uncultured Desulfotignum sp. | reverse complement strand
TCTCCACCTTGGGCAGGTTGCCCACGCTGCCGGAGATGGCCACATAGCACTCGTTTTCAATGGCCCGGGCCTGGGCGCAGCGCCGCACCCGCAGGTAGGCGTTCTTGGTGTCGGTCCAGTAGGGCACGCACAAAAGGGTCATGCCTTTTTCCGCCAGGTACCGGGACAGTTCGGGAAATTCCACGTCATAACATACCAGGATGCCGATTTTGCCGATATCGGTCTGGAACACCTTTAGAGAATGGCCGCCCTTGAACCCCCAGTACTGGGCCTCGTCCGGGGTGATGTGCAGCTTGTCCTGGGAATCCCAGGTACCGTCTCTGCGGCACAGGAACGACACGTTGTACAGGTCGTCATCCCTGAGCTGGGGCAGGCTGCCGGTCACGATATTGATGTTGTAGGTGATGGCCAGATTCACGAATGCGGCCCGGATATCGTCGGTATATTCGGACAGGGACCGCATGGCTTCGGCCGGGTTTTCCTGATTGAAATTTTTGAGCAGGGGCGCATTGAGCAGTTCCGGAAACACGATGAGATCTGAATTGTAACCGGCCATGGCATCCACGAAAAAATCCACCTGGTGCAGAAATTCCTCCAGGGTGTTGAAAGATCTCATCTGCCACTGGACCACACCGATGCGGGGATAGGCCTTGCGCCCGCCGAACAGAATCTGTTTTTTTTCATAATAGATATTGTTCCATTCCATGAGCACGCCATAGGCATCGGACTGGGTGTCTTCGGGAATGTAGTTTTTCAAAATTTTTTTGATGTGAAAATCATTGGACAGCTGAAAGGTGAGTACCGGATCATAAATCTCAGTGGCTTTGACTTTCTGGATATACTGGGCCGGGGTCATTTCATGGGCGTATTTGCCGTATCCGGGGATCCGGCCCCCGAAAATAATGCTTTTCAGGTTCAGGGTTTCGCACAGCTCTTTTCTGGCATCGTACAGCCGCCTTCCCAGGCGCAGGCCCCGGTACTCCGGGTCCACAAAAATGTCCACCCCGTAAAGGGCGTCGCCTTCCGGATCATGACTGGACATCTCACCGCCGGTCACCACGTCTTCATAGGTGTGCCGCTGTTTTTCAAATTCTTCGGCAGTGACGATGATGGCTAAGGCCGCGGCAATGACTTTTCCTTTGTCCTCGATACAGATCTGGCCCTCGGGGAACTGATCGATGAGCACGGCAAATTCTTCCGGGGTCCAGGCCCCGCCCATGCCGGCGTACACCAGATCCATGATGCGTTTGATATCCGGATAATCCGATTGTTTCAGGCTTCTCAGTGTCAGTTTGTGATCGCTTGGCTCCGTGTCGGTCATATCAGTTCCAATCTCGTATAAATCGGTGTACAAGTTAGTTTGAAAGCACTCTGTAGCGCTTGAAATTTTGTCATGATTTGGTTGTGTCCGTCAGCGTGAGGCCGCTGACAGATCAATAGGACACAACTTTGTCACTTTTTTTTATCAGGTCGTACAGATCTTTCTGGGTGGCTCTTCTGTGATATCCTTCCTTCACGCCGTGAAGGTCCATGAGTTTTCCTCATGCAAGCAGTTTTCCCTCCGAGAGGGTGAAGATTTTTGCAAGCTCTTTTAATGAAAATCGGCTGGAATCAGCCTGTTCATATGTGACGGACGGGCCGTTCAAGAAAATGGTGACCTCTTCCATGCCTTCAAGCATCATGTTGGCCAGCCTGAAGGCGTTCCAGATCACTTCAGGAGTATCCTGAGAGACGATCATGGCAATGTGCATGTTTTTTTCTCCTGTTTTTGTCTATGACGATCTTTATTTTAGCGGCATTATATCAAGTTTGCCTCTGAATTGCCACTTTCTTTTGAAACCGGATCACTTGAACAGGTCTTACTCTCCGGGCAATGAACAGGCATGGGTGATTTTGGGAGTGAACCGCCGGGGCGGGGTCAACAACGGTTTCCCGGCCGCCTTTGCCATGCCGGTCAGCATCCGGGAAAACACATACTGGTGAAACGGGTACAGGGCATACCAGTAGGCCATGCCCCATATGCCTCTGGGCAGAAACCGGGACAGGAGCACCAGGTCGCACCGGTCCGGTCCGGCCGGGGTGATCCGGATCTCCAGCAACGCCTGTCCCGGCAGTTTCATTTCCGCCACCAGCAGGAGCCGGTGGGGTTTTTCCATCTCCAGAACCCGCCAGAAATCCAGGGCATCCCCCACCCGCAGGGTGTGCCGGGACCGCCGGCCCCGCTGAAGCCCCACGCCGCCGGAAAACACATCCATCACGCCCCTGAGTTGCCACAGCAGATCCGCCGCGTAATACCCGGTCTCGCCGCCCACCTGTTCCACGGCCGGCCACAGGTCCGAAGCCGTTCCCTGGACCGCGGCCCGGTACCCGCACTTGAGGATGGTGCCGCCGGAATAACCGGAATCTCCGCAATGGGTCCATTCCGGATAGATCAGGTCTCCGGCGTCGGCCCAGCAGGTGTCCACCTGTTCCTGGCGGATCCGATCCAGGGCCCGTTCAATGGCCTGGCCGCAGAAGAGCAGGTCCTGGGGAATGATCTCTCTGATGCTATGTTCCGTGCACACCGTGGGCAGGCTCAGTCCTTCGGCCAGGGGTCGGGCAATGGCGGCCGGCACCGGGGTCACCAGATGGATCCACAGCGAAGACAGCCGGGGGGTGAGCACCGGCACCGGGATCATCACCGGCACGGGCAGCCCGGCCTTTCTGGCGAAAATGGCGAACAGATCCCGGTAGGACACGATGTCCGGGCCGCCGATGTCAAAGGTTCTGCCCCGGGTTTCCGGGCGTTCCAGGCACCCTTTCAGATACCCCAGCACATTGGTGACGGCAATGGGCTGGGTGGGCATGCTCACCCATTTCGGGGTGATCATCACGGGCAGCCGTTCCGCCAGATACCGCAGGATCTCGAAGCTGGCGCTACCGGAACCTAAGATCATGGCGGCCCTGAGCACGGTGGCGGGTACCGGGCCGCTTTGAAGGATGTTCCCCACCTCGTTTCTGGATATCAGGTGTGAACTGATATTTTTGTGATGGATATCTCCTAAACCGCCCAGGTAGATGATGTGATCCGCCCCCTGGTTTGCGGCGGCTTTCACCATGTTGGCGGCCCCGGTTTTGTCCGCATTCCGGTAGCCTGCTTTTCTGGAGATCATGGAGTGGACCAGATAATAGATGGTGCCGCATCCGGCAGCCGCTTTGTTTAAAGAAGCGATGTCCATGATGTCGCCGGTCACCAGTTCGATGCCGGGGTCTCTGCCCCAGGGCCGGGCCGCCATTTTTTCGATGGACCGCCCCATGGCCCGGACCCGGTATCCGGAAGACAACAGCAGCGGGATCAGCCGGCCGGCCACATATCCGGTGGCACCGGTCACCAGGACGGGTTTGACTTTGTTTTTATGCATATGCCGTTCTCAACGAAATGGGTTGACTTGCTGAAAAACCGGTATTTAATTTTTGTTGATGTCAATGTATGTAAAACGCGTAAAAATTGCAAAAGCTTTTTGTCAAACAAGTTCTTCTTGGCACGGCAGCAGGTATTGTGCTATAGCCGAAGTCAGGGATTCTGAAAAATTCGTCAATTTCTCAACCAAGGAGGGACTGCCTATGGGTTAACGCCATTTCGCTTTTCATGGGTCAACCGTGTCGTTTTCACGAAAAATACCTGAATTTTAAAAGGAGATATGCCCGATGAAGAAGATACCGATGTTATTTGTCATTTTATCCATTACCCTGATATTTGCCGGAACGGTTATGGCCAAAACCACGTTTCTGGGGATCGGCACCGGCGGTACCGGCGGCATTTATTACCCGTATGGCGGCGGTGTGGCTGAAATCTGGTCCAAACATGTGGACGGGGTCAAGGCAGTGGCGGAAGTCACCGGTGCCAGTGTGGAAAACGTCAAACTGGCCCACAAGGGTGAAACCGTCATCGGTCTGGTCATGGGAGATGTGGCCATGGCCGCTTACAACGGGACCGATGCGTTCAAAGACAAGAAACAGGACGTGCTCTCCCTGGCCACCATGTATCCCAACCTGCTCCAGGTGGTGGCATTGAAAAAAAGCGGCATCACCAACATCGAACAGGTCAAGGGCAGAAACATCAGCACCGGCAGCCCGGGCAGCGGCACCAATTTCATGGCTGAAGCCGTGCTCAAGGCCCTGGACATCCCCCAGGATTCCTACAAAGACAGCCGGCTGTCGTTCACCGAAAGCGCCAATGCCCTCAGAGACGGCACTATTGATGTGGGAATCTGGTGTGTGGGACCGGGCACCAGCTCGATTCTGGATCTGGCCACCACGCATGAGATCGCCATCCTGCCCTTCACACCGGAACAGACCCAAAAAATCCTGGCGGCCGAGGCTACGTATGCCGGGGTGGATCTTTCCGGCGGTGTCTACCGGGGTGTGGATGAGAACGTGCCCACTATCGGCGTGTGGAACGTGATCATCTGCCAGGCATCCCTGGACACGGACCTGGTATATGATTTGAGCAAAGCGCTGTTTGAAAACAATGACTATCTGAAAAAAATTCATCCCACGGCCGCGTATACCGTTCCTGAAAACACGGTCAATTATTC
>CALGAJ010000275.1 GCA_937951975.1 uncultured Desulfotignum sp. | reverse complement strand
CCATTTTATCTCCTGATTTTTTCAAAAATTGTTGGCATTTATGAATACAATCTACTATATCAGCAGGGTTCAATTTTATTAAAAAGTGTAATGATTGCTTTCAAAAAAGTCAATGTATTCGCTGTTGCTTTTAGCTGGCAATTCCATTCCCGGAGGAAATAATACCATGAAACAGATCGATTTGAGAAGCGACACCGTGACCCGGCCCACCCAGCAGATGCTGGAGGCCATGATCACGGCCCAGGTGGGAGATGATGTGTATGGCGAAGATCCCTCGGTGAACCGGCTGGAGCAGACTGCGGCTGCGGTCACGGGCATGGAAGACGGCCTGTTCTGCGCATCCGGCACCCAGACCAACCTGGTGGCCCTGCTGAGTCACTGTCAGCGCGGAGAGGAATATATCGTGGGCCAGACCGCCCATACCTATAAATACGAAGCCGGCGGCGGTGCGGTGCTGGGCAGCATCCAGCCCCAGCCCCTGGATTTTGAAGCAGACGGCACCCTGGAGCTGGCCAGAGTGGAACGCTTTATCAAACCGGATGATTTTCATTTTGCCCGGACCCGGCTGTTCTGCCTGGAAAACACCCAGGCCGGCAAGGTGCTGCCCATGGATTATCTCAAAGACGCCCGGAAACTGGCGGATGACCACGGCCTGGCCTTTCACCTGGACGGGGCCCGGGTGTTCAATGCCGCAGTCAAGCTGGGCGTGAATGTCACAGCCATCACCACACTGTTTGATTCCGTGTCCTGCTGCCTGTCCAAAGGGCTGGGAACCCCGGTGGGATCAGTGCTGTGCGGTTCCAGGGAATTTATTGCCAGGGCCAGGCGGTGGCGGAAAATGGTGGGGGGCGGCATGCGCCAGGCAGGGATTCTGGCGGCGGCCGGTCTGTATGCCCTGTCTCACAACATTGACCGGCTGGCAGACGACCATGCCAATGCGGCCCGGCTGGCAAAAGGATTGTCCGGCATCGATGGCGTTCACGTGGATATGGATGCGGTGCAGACCAACATGGTCCACGCCCGCATGGATGCGGACATGACCGCACTGACCCAGCATCTGGCCGGGCAGGGCATCCGCATCAGCCCGGGCAATTCCGTGCGCCTGGTCACGCATCTGGATATTGACACAGCCGATATTGACCGGGCCGTGGCCGGGTTTCAATCATTCTGGGCGTAACACAGCTAAATCAAGGGCTTTTCTTTCTTCATCAGGTGTCCCAGTTGATCGACAACCGGGGCCACGTCTCTTCCCAGCACGATGCGGATGCCGGAGTTCAGGGCGCTGGATTTGACCATTTTCCCGGTGGCCGAGATGGCATGGAACCGGTCCAGGATCTGTTTTGCCTGGCCGTAATAACCGGGGGTATAATAGATAATGGTTCTGGGATGAAAAAAATGAGAGGCATTGGCAATGCGGTCCACGGCCATGCCCTGGGCGGCCAGGTACTGCTGAACCCCCCGGGCCATGTGCCGGACCCCGTTGCCGTTTAAAATTTCAATATCTGCATTGGACTTGATGATGACCGGCTTGATGTGCGCGCGTGTGACCCGGCGGGGCTGTGCCGAGGTAAAAAGTTCGTCTGAACGCCCGGTTTCCTGGGTGACATACGCCGGCATGGGGGCATCGCTGCTGATGTCGGCTGCCCGCTGTTGGGCCACGGCCCGGCCCTGGTACTTTTCGGCCCGCACCCGGGAATAAGGTTTGTACGGCCCGCCCCGGTCGACTTTGGTGATGTAGGGACTGTCCAGATTGTCGGCCTGTGCCTTTCTCAACGCGGCCATGGCCTTGTCCAGATCATAGAAAACCCCCAGCTGAATGGTGTAGCAGACATTGTCCAGAGCCGGGGTATGGGTGTCGTTTTCCGGCAGATCCTCCATGGTGATGGTGTCTCTGACTATTTTGACGGGATCCTGGTCAGGCACGGATGCCATCATGGTTGCCGGCGGGGCTGGTTGAGACAGATCCGGCTCCGGCTGAGACAACTCCGGCTGATCTTTCCCCAGCCGGGCATAGGCCAGGGTCAGGTTGTTCTGGTACTGCAATTTTTCCCGGTCCAGGGACACGGCGGTTTCAAACGCATCTGCCGCCGCTTC
>CALGAJ010000274.1 GCA_937951975.1 uncultured Desulfotignum sp. | reverse complement strand
CTTCCACATCCCAGACCCAGATGCCGGATCCTTTGCTGAGCACCACATCCAGGGGTTTATAGTTTTTTGCCCCGAACCGGTTTTCTTTTTTGATCAGTTCCTGTGTTTTCATGGCAAATATCCTTGTATCTGTCCGGATTGGTTCATAACAGCTTCAGTCCATACCCATCCGGGCTTCCACCTCAGCAATTTCCTTAAGAAGCTGTTCTTTTTCCTCCCGGGGCAGGTCCGGAGCCGCCAGTTTTTTCTGTAAACCCAGAAGAATCATTTCTTCTCTGTATTCCCGGCAGGTGTAAGTGCTTGTTTTATTATCAGTTTCCATGAGTAACGGAGATTGTCCTTTTCAAGTGGTTGATCAATTATTTCTACCATACCTTTTCAGAAAAAACCAGGACTGATGCAGGCATTTCAAAGACCGGAACCGGCGCTGCCGCATCATTGCCGGTTCTTATTTTTTCTATCGGGCTTTTCTTTCTCCCGGCACATCCGGCACCGGTCATCCGAACAAAACTCACATGAAAAGCAGTCCTTGCAGGGAAATTTTTTCGATTCCTTTGTCCACATTTCCGGCACATACAATCTGCCCGGCATTCCGGGTATGGAAACAAACGGCATAATGCCTCCTTTCAACATCCGGCCTCCTTAAAACAACGTAACCAGAAAGAAAGGGATTTCAAGCATACCCGAGATTAATCAAAAAGCCGGTCCCCCCTTGTGCCGGCGATTTTCTCACCCCTGCTTGCCGGTCATTTCATGGACGGTCACCTGGATCACGGCGGTTTTTGCCAGTTTCTCGTCCGGGTAGTCAAACGACCGGCCTGAATAATGGGCCATGATGATATCCAGACCGGCCTTTTTTTCCGCCGGGGTCTCCAGAATCCGGGCCGTGCCCGTACCGATGACGCTTCTGAACGACACGCCCCAGTCACAGGCGGCAGCCGCCTTGTTCATCTTTATCAGTTCGTCCACTTCAAAGCAGACATGAGGGTTTTCCTTGAGCACATCTATTTTCCGCCCTTCCGGGGCACTGTGAAAATACAGGGATCCGTCCCGGTACCCGAAGTTCAGCGGCACCACATAAGGTCGTCCCTTGTCCACCATGGCCAGGCGGCAGACCGTTGCCTGTTCCAGGATCTGTTCCATCTGTTTTGTATCTGTGATCTGTTTTTCCCTGCGCCGCATAGACACTCCTTTTAAGCTCATCGCATGTTCCAAAGCAGACTTTATCACACCCTGACATAGACGGCACTCGAAAAAAGCGGCTCGATCACGCTTTTTTCAACAGCATCAACGGTCTTGATTTCAAGATTTTTCCGGCGGCCGCCACGGCCGTAGCCATGCAGATCAGGGTGGTCAGCACCAGGATGCCCGCCAGATAAGCGATGTTGAGCCGCCACAGGCTGTCAAAAAAATACCAGGCAATGGCCCGGGAAAACACCACGCTGAGAATCACGGCCACCAGGGCCGCGGCAAAACCCAGGCTGCCGAATTCCAGAAGACTGATGCGCCGGATATCGCCGAATCCGGTCCCCAGGACCTTGAGCAGGTTGGTCTGGGCCGCCTGGCGCCGGGCCTGGTGACGGGCAATGGAAAAAATGGACACCAGGCCGGCGGCAATGGCCAGCCAGGCCATGAACCGCACGGACAGGGACAGCCGGTCCGCAATAAAAGTCAATGTGGTGATCATCTGGGTGACATCGATGATGGAAATATTGGGAAATACCGTGACAATGGCACGCTTCAAAGCCTGGCGCTGTTCCTGCGGCACCCGGGCCACGGCCCCCAGCCAGATTTTGGGCGCATCCTCCAGGACCCCTTTTTGAAACAGCAGAAAAAAATTGGGCTGAAAACTGTTCCACCTGACCTTGCGGATATTGTGAACCCGGCCTTCCAGCTGCATCCCCTGAATGTCGAACCGCATGATATCACCGATGGCCAGGTCATGATCATCGGCAAAGGAGCGGGCCACGGAAATTTCAAACGGGGTTTGTGATCCGAAATCCCAGGGTTTCTGTGACAGGGGAGGTCCCTGCACAATGGTTTCAGACGGATCCAGATCAGCCCGGTACGAAAAATTATGTTCCGTACGCCGGCCCCGGCCCCGGGATTCCCGCTTGTCTTCCCGGGTATGAAACGGATCGCCGTTCACGGACACGATGCGGCCCCGGACCATGGGGGAGAGGTTTTCCAGGGTCCCGGGCTGATCCTGCATGAACCGCTCCAGATCCCGGGTCTGGTCATCCTGGATATCCATGAGGAAAAACACCGGAATCTTCAACCCTTCCGGCCGCTGGATCTCGGTCTGAAGCCCTTTCTGCACCTGGGGAATCAGGCTGATGAGAAACACGCCCATGGCAATGGTGACAAAGCAGGCCAGCGATGCGCCCCTGTTGCGGTACAGGTTCAGAAACGCCAGTTTGCGCACCAGATGGCGGGTATGGGCCAGCCGGCGGCACCCACCGGCCCCCAGCCATCCGGCCAGGGCAAAGATCACAAGTGCCAGGGCAAATCCGGCAGTGAACACCAATCCGTTGGCCGGTGATCCCCCC
>CALGAJ010000273.1 GCA_937951975.1 uncultured Desulfotignum sp. | reverse complement strand
GAGCTGGGCCGGCGGATTCGGGATATGGGCCTGGTCCCGGGAAAAGATATCCGTATTCAGGGACGGGCCCCGTTGAAAGATCCGGTATCGCTTCGGATCATGGGAGGCACCCTGACCTTGAGAAACAATGAAGCGGATTATATTCTCGTGGAGGTGCACTGATATGGGGCTCACCATTGCTTTGGCCGGAAATCCCAATTCCGGGAAAACCACTTTGTTCAATACCCTGACCGGGGCCCGGCAGCATGTGGGAAACTATCCCGGGGTGACCGTGGAAAAAAAGCAGGGCACATGTAAGGGCGAACATCAGATATTTGATATCGTGGATCTGCCGGGAATCTACTCCTTGAGTGCGTATTCCATGGAAGAGGTGGTGGCCCGGGATTTTATTGTGAATGAAAAACCGGCCATGATCATGAATATCGTGGATGGATCCAACCTGGAAAGAAATCTGTACCTGACGCTTCAGTTCATGGAAATGGGGGCCAATGTCTGTATCGCATTGAATATGATGGATGTGGCTAAAAAACGGGGCGTGACCATTGATGTTGAAAAACTGTCATTACTGCTGGGACTGCCGGTGGTACCCATGGTGGCCCGCACGGGAAAGGGCAGGGGACAGCTGCTCAAAACCGTTGCAGACCATGCGGGGTCCCGGCCGGCACCGTTGAAAATCTTCTATGGCCGGGATATTGATGACACGCTGGATGAGATGGAGACAAGAATCCGTTCAGATCAATTTTTGACTCACCAGTATCCACCCCGGTGGGTGGCATTGAAATACCTGGAAAATGATGCTCAGATTCTGGAAGCGGGAAAAGCGCACCTTGTCGGCACCCATGAATGGCTGGCGGGTGTGGCCGGGAAATTGTCCCGTCATCTGGAAACCACGCTGGACATCCATCCGGAAGGCATGATCGCGGACCAGCGATACGGGTTTATCACCTCCATTCTCAAACAGGGCGTGATTTCCCACACCCAGGACCCGAACCGGCTGGCCTGGTCCGACAAGATCGACAAAATCGTGACCCACCGGTTTCTGGGGCCGTTGATCATGATCGGAGTGCTCATGGGGTTGTATCAGTTCACCTTTGCCTACAGTGAGGTGCCTGTGGGGTGGTGTGAAAATTTTTTCACCTGGCTGGGGGACCGGACAGACCCCCTGTTTGCCGACGGGCTGCTCAAGTCTCTGGTGATTTCAGGGATCATTGACGGGGTGGGCGGGGTCCTGGGGTTTGTACCGTTGATTTTGTTCATGTTTCTGGGCATCTCGTTTCTGGAGGATTCCGGATATCTGGCCCGCATGGCGTTCATGCTGGACCGGGTGTTTCGGATGTTCGGTCTGCATGGGGCATCAGTCATGGCTTTTATCGTTTCCGGCGGTATTGCCGGCGGTTGTGCCGTGCCGGGTGTCATGGCCACCCGGACCCTGAAGTCCCCCAAAGAGCGCCTGGCCACCCTGCTCACCGTGCCTTTCATGAACTGCGGTGCCAAGCTGCCGGTGTATGCCCTGCTGGTGGCGGCATTTTTCACGGATCACCGGGCCCAGGTCATGCTGATCATTACCCTGATCTCCTGGGTGGGCGCGCTGCTGGTGGCAAAGCTGCTGAGATCCACAGTCATCCTAGGGCCGGCCACCCCGTTTGTCATGGAACTGCCTCCCTACCGGCTGCCCACGTTCAAGGGCCTGGCCATTCATACCTGGGAGCGCACCTGGCAGTATATCAGAAAAGCCGGTACCGTGATTCTGGGAATTTCCATTGTTTTATGGGCCATGATGACCTTTCCGCAACTGGATACCCGACCCGTTTCCAATGAAAATACAGCGGGCATGCACATGCTTGCGGCGGAAACCATGGATCCGGGGGCCGCGGCCCTTCGGCATTCCATTGCCGGGCGCATGGGCATGGCCATGGAAAGCGTCACCCGGTATGCCGGATTTGACTGGCAGACCAATATCGCGCTTCTGGGTGGATTTGCCGCCAAAGAAGTGGTGGTGTCCACCCTGGGAACGGCCTATTCCTTAGGAGAGGTGGACCCGGAAGACAGTCCCTCTCTGGCACAGCGGCTGCGGACAGCGGATGGATGGGGACCCGTCACCGCTTTCAGCCTGATTTTGTTCACCATATTTTATTCACCGTGTTTTGTGGCAGTGGTCTGCATTGCCAAAGAGGCCGGTTCATGGAAATGGGGTGTGTTTTCCATGATGTTCAATACATTGCTGGCTTTAAGCCTGTCTATTGTGTTTTATCAAACCGCCACCTGGATGATGTCATAAAAAATATAGAAACGGGGGATTTCAGGATTCTTCTACATAAGCACGGCGAAGTTTTCCGTCCTTCAGGTTCACCAGTCCCTGTTCGCAGATCCGTAAATAGGGAATGGCGGCTCCGGTCAGAGTGACCAGGGTCAGCAACGGGTCGGGAAACACCACACCCAGCTTTGCAGCGGCGGTTTTAAACGCCTTGATCTGTCGGGCCAGTTCAGGCACGGACGCATCCGACATGAGCCCCATCAGCGGTAACGGTATCTGGGCCAGGCATTTTTCCTGAGCCCAGATCACCACCCCGCCCTGCAGGCGGTGAATATGGTTGACCGCATCTGCCATGTCCGCATCATGGGTGCCCACGACCACGATGTCTGAGGTGTCCCATGCCTGACTCGAAGCCATGGCGCCGTGCGTTAACCCGAATCCTTTGATAAAGCCGGTGAACCGGTTGCCAGGTGAAATGGCCCGGTCAATGGCGCTGATTTTGAGAATATCCTGATCCGGGTCCGCCTGGATCCGCCCCTGGATCACCGGCAGGGATTTATGGATTTCCCGGGTCACCAGGTCGGTGACCATTTCCATGAGGCGCACCTGCACGGTTTTTTTGCCTGAAGGTGCTGTGACGGCAAAGTCTTCGGGTGTCAGGGGCCGGAGCAGGTGAACGGAACGGCGGCAGGCGCTGGAAAAAGAATGTTTCCGGGGTGATATCTGCATCTGTCCTTTGTCAAAGATGATCTTTCCATGACTGATTACCATTTCCGGGGTGATGGTACCCGGATCCGGAATTATCACCATATCCGCGCTCCGGCCCGGGGCTATACCGCCGACCAGGGAATCCAGTGAAAAATGTTCCGCCACGTTCAAGGTGGCCATCTGTACGGCTTCCATGGGAGAAAACCCTGAATCAATCGCTTTTTGGACCACATAGGCCATGCCTTTGTTGTTCATGAGATCTTCAGGTCCCATTCCGTCGGTGACCAGAATGAGACGTCGGGTATCCACACCTGCATCCCTGATCCGGGAGATGGCCTCAAGGTCTCTGCGGATGCTGCCTTCCCGGATCATGACGTACAATCCCCGCCGCAGCCGTTCCAGGGCCTGGTCCGCGTCTATGGGTTCATGGCAGGAGGAGATGCCCGTGGCCAGATAGGCGGCCAGTTTTTTTCCCCCGGCTCCGGCAGAATGTCCTTCCAGTACTTTGCCGGCCCGAAGGGTGTGTTCAAATACCGGCAGCATCTTGTCCGGTGCCTGGAAAACGGCCTGCCAGTAAGATTCTCCCAGCCCCAGGATATCGTCCCGGTCAAGAAGTTTTCTTAGATCATCCCTGTTGATGCCGCAGGCGGCCGTGCTGATGGACACCATGGCGGGGGCTGTGCCGAAAATCTTGATGGGCTGGTCTCTGAATGATGAAAGTATCTCAATCACCCCGTCATATCCCATGACCGGGTAAGCTTCCATGGTTTCGGTGACAAGGGTGGTAGTGCCGTCCTTGACCGCATAGGGAATGAATTGACTGGTTTCATAAAATGACACCAAATGGGCATGTCCGTCGATGAGTCCGGGAATCAGGGTTTTGCCCTGTGCGTCGATCACCGTGGTGTGTGATGCGATGGTGTGGTTCGCAGCATCTCCCACAAGCGCGATATACCCGTTTTTGATACTGATGCACTGGTTGTCCATAAATTCGCCGGTATAAACGTTCAAAAGCTGCGCATGTGAGATCACCAGATCGGCGCTTTGTTTTCCGGAAGCCACCTGGATCAGTTCATTCATGATTGGGGCAGACAAGGTGTATGCGTTTTTCATGACAGACCTCTTGGATTCTGAAATTCGTGAAGCGATCGGAATACTTTTTGATTTTAATACAACACAAGGCGATATATTGCAATGGATTTAAAATTCGACAGACCCTGGAAAAAAAGGATTCAGGGGATGCCGGATCACATCTGCTTCAGGCATTGATAAAATGGACAAAGATGAAATAAATATTGCCCGATCCGCTGACTTGAAGGTATACTGACAGGATATAATCAAGTAAATGATAAAAAAGGAAATAGTCCGCACATGTGTTTAGCCGTACCGTCAAAAATTATCGAAATCCAGGGCAGCCTTGCCAAAGTGTCTGTGGACGGGGTGATCCGGGAAACCAGCCTGGCGCTTTTAGATGATGTACAAATCGGGGATTATGTGATTGTTCATGCCGGATTTGCCATCAGCAAACTGGATGAATCCGCGGCCCGCCAGACCCTGGAAGATATGCGCCAGATCCTGGCGGCAGATGATGCCCGCCGTCATTCTTCACATACAGATGCCTGATTC
This sequence comes from uncultured Desulfotignum sp., assembly GCA_937951975.1. Taxonomy (GTDB): domain Bacteria; phylum Desulfobacterota; class Desulfobacteria; order Desulfobacterales; family Desulfobacteraceae; genus Desulfotignum. The sequence goes on along the minus strand of CALGAJ010000273.1, from coordinate 5,098 downwards.
CGACTGCATTGCCAGACAACTTGATATCAGCGGGGTGGTCCAGGGGGTCGGATTCCGGCCGTTTCTGTTTTCTCTGGCCGCCCGGCACCGGATCGCGGGAGAGGTTTCCAATACGGCCTTCGGCGTCCGGGTCCGGGTGGAAGGTTCCCCGAAAAACCTGGCCCGGTTTGAGGAAGAGATCACGGCCCACCCCCCGGTGCTGGCCCGGGTGGATGGGGTTCAAACAATACCTGTGCCGGTTACAGGTGGTACGGGATTCAAAATCATAGCCAGCCGGACAGGCCCTTCCCGGGCAACCCTGATTTCACCGGATGTGTGTGTGTGCAACGATTGCCTCTCAGAAATGGAAGACCCTGAGAACCGGCGTTTCAGATACCCGTTCATCAACTGCACCAATTGCGGTCCGCGGTTCACGATCATTGAAGATATCCCCTATGATCGGCCCCAGACGGCCATGAAACAGTTTTTCATGTGTCCAAAGTGCCAGGCGGAATATGACAATCCAGGGGATCGGCGGTTTCATGCCCAGCCCAATGCCTGCCCGGTCTGCGGCCCCCAGGTGTTTTTAACCGATAACACAGGTCAGACCATTGCCGGACCGGATACGGCCATTGCGCAGGCCGGCAGTCTGCTGGCCCGGGGAAAGATTCTGGCGGTCAAGGGGCTGGGCGGGTTTCACCTGGCCGTGGATGCGGCGGATGATGCAGCGGTTCACCGTCTGCGCCGGCGCAAGCGCCGGCCCCATAAGCCGTTTGCCCTGATGGCCCGGTCCGGATCCGTGGTGTCGGAATATGTGGACGTGTCAGCACAGGAATTTCGGGTGTTGACCGGTTTTAATCGTCCCATTGTTTTGTTGAGGAAAAAAAGCCTTGATGCACCGACCGGGCTGTCACCAAAGCTTGCGCCGTTGAATCCCTGCCTGGGGGTGATGCTGCCCTATACCCCGCTGCATTACCTGCTTTTGGGTGCCGGGCCGAAACTGCTGGTGATGACGTCCGGCAACCGGCCGGGGGAGCCGTTGTCCATAGATAATCAGGATGCGTTGGATGCGTTTTCCCACATTGCGGATTATTTTCTGCTGCACAACCGGGATATCTATTTTCGGGCCGATGACTCCATTGTCCGGGTCCAGGCCGGGCAGACCCGGTTTTACCGGCGATCCAGAGGATATGCCCCGCTGCCGGTACCGTTGTCCGATGAGTTGCCTTTTGTGTTCGGGTGCGGGGCCGGGATGAAAAACACCCTGTGTCTGACCCGGAAGGACCAGGCGTTTTTAAGCCAGCACATCGGTGATCTGGAAAACCGGAAAACTTTTGATTTTTATGGTCAGACCCTGGATCATTTCAAGACCATCCTGGATATCGATCCTGACATAGTGGCCCATGATCTGCATCCGGGATATATGAGCACCCGGTTTGCCAAAGACCGTTTCTCTGAACAGATTCTTCGGGTGGGTGTCCAGCACCATCATGCCCATGCCGTGTCCTGCATGGTGGAAAACGATCTGGATGAACCCGTGGTCGCCATTGTGCTGGACGGCACGGGGTTAGGCACGGACGGCCATATCTGGGGCGGAGAAGTTCTTTTGGCCACCCGCAAGACCTTTATGCGCAAAGCGCATTTGCGATATCTTCCCATGCCGGGGGGGGATAAGGCTGTACTGGCCCCCTGGCGTATGGCGGCTGCGGTGTTGTATACGGCGTTCGGACGAAATTTTTTGGATCTGGATCTGCCGTTTATCCATGAGATGGATCCCCAGGACCTGGATTTTATCTGCCAGATGATGGAAAAACAGGTGAACACCCCCCGGACTTCCAGCTGTGGACGATTGTGTGATGCTGTGTCTTCTTTGCTGGGAATCCGTCATCAGATCTCCTATGACGGCCAGGCCGCCATGGAACTGGAGGCTGTGGGGACCCCGCAGGGTATTATTGCTCCGGACCCGGCACCTTATGGCTGTGAATTGCGCTCCCCGGACCCGGTGGAAGATGGGGTCGAATGGGTCATCGATATGATCCCCGGTATCCGGGAGATGGCGGATGATATTTGTGCCCGGGTTCCGGTGCATCAGATCAGTCAACGGTTTCACCAGACCCTGGTCCATGGGTTTTCCCGGGCCGCATTTAAGGTCGCCGCAGCCCACAAGGCGGGTAAAGTGGTGCTGTCCGGCGGGGTGTTCAACAATGATCTGATCCTCAATGCAATGATGTTGTCTTTAAAACAAAACGGGTTGTCTGTTTACACCCATTCCCGGGTGCCGGCGGGAGACGGCGGGATTGCCCTGGGCCAGGCCGCGGTTGCCGGGGCCCTGTCTAAAGATCTCCCAAAATTTTTAAAGAACACTGTTCAACCGGCACAGGAGGCGGTTCCATGGGAGTGACATATCTGGAAAAATTCAGGGATCCGTCCCTGGCCAAAAATCTGGTGGCAGCGATTCATAAAGAAAGCCGGAGCCCAATTCGGCTCATGGAGGTGTGCGGCACCCATACCATGGCCATTTTTCGACATGGGATCCGGAATCTACTGCCTGAGACCATCACGTTGCTGTCCGGACCGGGATGTCCGGTGTGTGTCACGGCACAAAAAGATATCGATGCGTTTGTGGCCATTTCCCGGCAGCCGGACGTGATTGTCACCACGTTCGGGGACCTGATGAGAGTGCCGGGTTCGGGCACCACCCTGGCCGGACAAAAAGGGGCCGGCGCAGATGTGCGCATGGTGTATTCCGTGTTTGACGCCGTTACCATTGCCCGGCAGAACCCGGACAAACAGGTGGTGTTCTGTGCCGTGGGATTTGAAACCACCATTCCTACCATTGCGGCGGCCGTGCTCATGGCCGCGGATCAGGGGGTGACCAATTTTTCCATTTATGCGGCCAACAAACTGACGCCCCCGGCTCTGACGGCTTTGATGACCACCCAAGGCGTATCCATTGACGGATTTATTCTGCCGGGGCATGTGTCCGTGATTACGGGTGTGGATGGATACCGGTCCGTGTTCGACGCCCACAAGGTCCCGTCCGTGATCACGGGGTTTGAGCCCATTGACATTCTGCATGCGGTGCTGATGCTGGTGCGCCAGAATGAATCCGGTGTGCCGGCCCTGGAAAACGCCTATGCCCGGGCCGTGAAACCCTCTGGAAATCCCAAGGCAAGGGCGGTAATGCATCAGGTGTTTACCGCGGGGGATGCCGTGTGGCGGGGCATTGGGCTTATAAAAAACAGCGGTATGAAATTGAAACCGGAGTTCAGGGTTTTTGATGCCGGCACCCGGTTTGACTTGAACCTTATGGACGTGCCTGAACCCAAAGGGTGTGCCTGCGGGGAGATTCTCATGGGATTGAAAACACCGGTTGCCTGTGCCCTGTACAAAAAAGCCTGTACCCCCATGACACCGGTGGGACCCTGTATGGTGTCCAGCGAAGGGGCCTGTGCCGCATATTACAACTATGGATGAATGGAAATAAAATGAATACAGAGAATAACAACACCATATTACTGGATCATGGTGCCGGGGGCAAAGCCTCCCATGCGCTGTTCTCCAAAATGATTCTTCCGCTGTTCAGCAATGATTATCTGGACAGAGAGGATGACGGGGCCGTGTATCAGGTGCCGGCCGGGCGGATGGCGTTTTCCACGGATTCTTATGTGGTGGACCCGATTTTTTTTAACGGCGGTAATATCGGGGATCTGGCCGTGAACGGCACGGTGAACGATATTTCCATGTGCGGGGCCAATCCATTGTACATCAGTGTGGGACTGATTGTTGAAGAAGGTCTGCCTATCAAGGATTTCCAGAAAATCATCAAGTCCATGGCAACGGCGGCAAAACGGGCCGGGGTAAAGATCGTCACCGGAGATACCAAGGTGGTGCCCCGGGGCAAGGCGGACAAGATTTTCATCAACACCTCGGGGGTCGGCACGATCTTTAACGGTGTGAATGTGTCCGGCAGCCGGGCCCTTCCCGGGGACAAAATTATTTTAAGCGGCACCATGGGAGATCACGGGATTGCCATTCTCACGGCCAGAGAAGGCTTGATGTTTGACGGAGATCTCAAGACCGATTCCGCGCCCTTGAACCACATGGTCAAAGCGATTCTGTCATCCGGGTGTGAGGTGCATGTGCTCAGAGATCCCACCCGGGGAGGGGTGGGCACGACCTTGAATGAAATCGCTTCCCGGTCCGGGGTGGGGATGACGTTGTTTGAACGGGACCTGCCCATAAAAAAGCAAGTCAGCGGGGTGTGTGAACTGCTGGGATTTGATCCTTTGTACATTGCCAACGAAGGTAAACTGCTGGCCATTGTGCCGGAAAAGCAGGCGTCCAGGGTGTTGGATGTGATACGGGCGGATGCATTCGGCAAAAATGCCGCCATTATCGGAGAAGTGACGGATCAGCACCCTGGAAAAGTGTTCATGGAAACCGCCATCGGTGGACAGCGGCTGGTGGATATGCTTACCGGAGAGCAGCTGCCCCGGATTTGCTGAAAATCATCGGGTTTCCAGAATGTCTGTGATATGTTTTCGGGCGGTTGCCAGAAAATCCGGCAATGCATCAGCCAGCGGAGGTGTGAGAGAGGTGCCCCAGTCGATGGTATCCGGCTGTATGCCGATCACCCGCAGATAAGGGCGGTGGCCCCGCATCTGGGCCATGCCTAAAGAATCCAGCAGGTCGATGTCATGCAACGACAGCATCTGTTTTTCATCTTTGCGCAGATCCTCTTCCTCCAAGCGGAAAATAGTGGCCGGCGGGTGACCTGCCCGGACAACATCCAGAACCAGAATATTTTCATATGCTTCAAACAGATAAAAGATATCCTGGGTAAAGGTGCCGCCATCGATGAAATCCACCTGCGGCCAGTCCTCTTTTTCCTTGAGCAGTTCATGCACGGCATGTACGCCGATGCCGTCGTCCTGCATCAGGATGTTGCCGACCCCCAGTACCAGTAGCTTTTTCATAAAAAGACGGGGTCAGGCTTTCCTTATTGTCGTTATTGAGTCCCAATAACGACAATAAGGAAAGCCTGACCCCGATTCTCCTTTACAGGGGGACGTCTACTTTAACGGTCCGACCGGTTTCTGCGTCCAGCACGTGGACG
>CALGAJ010000272.1 GCA_937951975.1 uncultured Desulfotignum sp. | reverse complement strand
GCGGGAAGGCGGCCGGACCGTGGGCGCCGGCGTTATCGCTGAAATTTTTGAATAAGGGTAAGAAAGAACGCAATCATGCTGAAAACAAAAATAAGAATTCGGCTCAAGGCTTATGACCATAAGCTGCTGGACCAGTCCTCTATGGATATTGTTGATACGGCAAGGAAAACCGGTGCCAGAATTGTGGGGCCGGTTCCGCTTCCCACCCGCATCAACAAGTTTACGGTTTTGCGCTCACCCCATGTCAATAAAAAGTCACGGGAACAGTTTGAAATTCGGACCCATAAAAGGATGCTGGACATTCTGGAGCCCACGCAACAGACGGTAGACGCCCTGATGAAACTGGACTTGTCACCGGGTGTCGATGTGGAAATAAAGTTATAGCTCGATAACAGGAACCAAAAATGAACGGAATAATCGGAAAAAAAATTGGAATGACCAGTGCCTTTGCATCAGATGGAAGGCTTGTTCCTGTTACCGTCGTACAGGTGGGTCCCTGCGTGGTTACGCAGGTGAAAACACAAGAAACAGACGGGTACACAGCGCTTCAGCTCGGTTTTGATGAAACCCCGGTTGAAAAGCAGAACAAACCTATTGCTGGTCATTTAAAAAAAGCGACAGACAAAGGATACCGCGTATTGAAGGAATTCCGCGCCCAGTCGGTAGAAGGTATAGAGCCGGGTGCAGTTGTGAATCTGGATATTTTTTCCATTGGTGAAAAAGTGACAGTGACAGGAACTTCCAAGGGACGTGGTTTCCAGGGGACAATTAAAAGACACGGCTTCAGTCGCGGACCGGAAACCCATGGTAATAGAAATCACCGGAAACCCGGCTCCATCGGTAACAGCGCATGGCCTGCAAAAGTGATCAAAGGCAAACGTATGCCGGGTCATATGGGCGTTGAGAAAGAGACAGTCAAAAATCTGACCGTGGTGGACATTAAACAAAATGACAATCTCCTGCTGTTGAAAGGCGCGGTTCCAGGGCCTAAAACAGGGATTATCAAGATTTATAAAACCAGTAAATAGGAAATAATAGATTTGACCGATTTACAGAATCGGTCAAAATATTGCGGCTATGGGTATTGCGAAATTTGCGCAGTGATGCATAGTTGATCAAAAATTAAGAGGAAGAATATGGCAGCTGTAGATGTATTGAACAGTGCAGGTGAAAAAGTGTCTGAAACCCAGCTTCCTGATGAAATATTCAGCGTACCGGTCAAGACAAGTGTTCTTCACGATGTGGTGCGGTCCCAGCTCGCTTCCAGGCGGGAAGGGACAGCTGCGTCCAAAACACGTGGTGCGGTCAAAGGGAGTACCAAGAAGCTTTTCAGGCAGAAAGGGACCGGTAATGCACGGGCTGGAAGCATCAAATCTCCGTTGAGAAAAGGGGGAGGGATTATTTTCGGTCCGTCTCCGAGATCTTATGCCTATAAGGTACCGAAAAAAGTCAGAAAACTTGCTTTGAAGATGGCTTTGAGCAGCAAGTGCGAAGAAAAGTCACTTTTTGTGATCGATGATTTCAAACTGGACCAGATCAAGACAAAACAACTGGCTTCTGTTTTGGAAGTTTTGAAACTGAACAACCTGTTAATCGTATCCGATACACAGGATGATACCTTTCTGGAAATGTCTTCCCGGAATATCCCCCATGTGAAAGTGATAAAGACGGCAGGTCTGAATGTTTATGATATTTTGAAATACAAGCATCTCCTGCTGGTAGAGTCCAGTATTCAGAATATTCAGGGGAGGTTGAGCTGATATGAAACAATACGATATCATCAGAGGGCCTGTGGTGACTGAAAAGACGACCCTTCAAAAGGAATTGAACAATCAGGTGACCCTGCAGGTGGACAAAAAAGCAAACCGCCTTGAGATCAAGGATGCAGTTGAAAAAAATTTCAACACCAAGGTGAAACAGGTCAGAACCATTCAGGTCAAAGGTAAAGTCAAGCAGCGGGGACGGATCATCGGCAAGCGGAAAGATTGGAAAAAAGCGGTTGTGACGCTGATGCCAGGGCAACGAATTGATTTTTTTGAAGGTGTTTAGAGAGGTAAATTTATGTCAACGATAATAAAGGCCAAACCGACATCTCCCGGAAGACGTTCCCAGGAATTCCTTTCTTTTGACGAGATTACCAAGTCAAAACCTGAAAGACGCCTTACCAGAAAGATTAGTAAAAAATCCGGACGGAACAACAATGGACGGGTGACGACAAGGCATCGGGGCGGTGGCGCGAAAAAACAGTATCGAATGATTGATTTCAAGCGTGACAAGGACGGCGTGCCGGCCAAAGTCACAGCCATAGAATATGATCCCAACCGAAGCGCACGGATTGCTCTGCTGGTTTATGCAGATGGTGAAAAACGGTATATACTGGCACCCCTGGACGTAAAAGTGGGCGATATTCTTGAAACCGGACCGGATGCCGACATAAAACCCGGTAACTGCATGCCGCTGGAAAAAATTCCAACAGGTACCCGGATTCACAATATCGAGCTCAAACAGGATAAAGGCGGACAGATTGTCAGAAGTGCGGGGGCGTTTGCCCGGCTCATGGCCAAGGAAGGTGATTATGCCCAGGTGCTGTTACCATCCGGTGAGGTCCGCATGGTGCATGTGAAATGCAAAGCCACGGTTGGCCGGGTTGGAAATGAAAAGCACGGGGACGTGAGTCTGGGAAAAGCGGGTCGCGCGCGGTGGCTGGGAAGACGGCCTTCGGTTCGAGGTGTTGCCATGAACCCTGTGGACCATCCCATGGGCGGCGGCGAGGGTCGGTCCTCCGGCGGGCGTCAGCCGTGTACGCCCTGGGGTGTACAGACCAAAGGCAAAAGAACCAGAAACAATGCGAGAACGGATCAGTATATCGTTAAAAGAAGGGCTAAGAGAAAATAATAGGTGATAAATTATGCCACGATCATTGAAAAAAGGACCCTATATTGCACCTGCGCTTTTGAAAAAAGTTCTGGACGCAAAAAACGCCAACAGCAATAAAGTGATTAAAACATGGTCAAGACGTTCGACTATTTTACCGGAGATGGTCGGTATCACTTTTGCCGTTCATAATGGGAAAAAATTCATTCCTGTTTTTGTTTCTGAGAATATGGTGGGTCATAAACTGGGTGAGTTTTCACCCACAAGAACATTTTGGGGTCATGCCGGGGATAAAAAGGCCAAACGGTAAGATCAATGGCTCTACAGGAATATTAAGGGATAAGGTGTGACATGGAAGTAAAAGCAAGTACAAAATTTGCAAGGATATCACCGTTCAAGCTTCGTTTGCCTATCAGCGAGGTCAAGGGGAAAAGTGCGGAACAGGCGTTGACGACTTTGAAATTCATGCCTTTAAAGGCAGCCGGAATTATTCATAAAACGCTTGAATCCGCCGTAGCCAATGCCGCGCATAACAACGAGCTGGATGTGGATAAACTGATAGTGAAAAACATCATTGTCGATCAGGGGCCTTCTTTGAAACGATTTCGAGCCAGAGCCAGAGGAAGGGCCAGCAGAATTTTAAAACGTACCAGTCATTTAACTGTAATAGTCGCTCAGATCGACTAAGAGGAGGAACTTAGCTTGGGCCAGAAAGTACATCCGACCGGATTAAGATTAGGCATCATCAGGACATGGGACTCCAGATGGTATGCAGACAAAGAGTATGCGGAATTTGTCGAGGAGGATTTCAAAGTCAGAAAATTTCTCAAGAACAAATTATACCATGCCGGTATTTCCAAAATTGAAATCGAACGGTTTTCCAAACAGATCCGGCTGAGAGTTTATGCAGCCAGACCCGGGATTATCATCGGAAAAAAAGGATCAGAGATCGCCCTGCTTAAAAAGGAGCTTGAAAAAATTCTTAAACCTGAGGTGCTAATCGATATCAAAGAAGTGCGTAGACCGGAAATTGACGCACAGCTGGTTGCTGAAAACATCGCTCAGCAGCTGGAAAGACGGATTGCCTTCAGGCGCGCCATGAAGCGCAGTGTCACCTCAGCCATGCGTTTTGGTGCCAAGGGTATCAAAATTATTTGTTCCGGCCGCCTGGGGGGGGCCGAGATGGCCAGAACGGAATGGTACAAAGAGGGGCGGATTCCCCTTCACACCCTGCGTGCGGATGTGGATTACGGCTTTATTGAAGCCAAAACCACCTATGGAACCATCGGCATCAAAACCTTTATATTCAAAGGTGAGGTGGTGAACCCGGGTGAACAGATGATGGCGACAAATTAGTAGAGGTAATTTAGGAGAACAAGCAAATGCTCAGTCCAAAAAATGTAAAATATCGAAAACAGTTCCGGGGCAGAACCAAAGGGTCTCCAAATCGGGGTAACACTTTGTGTTTTGGTGATTACGGACTCCAGGCGGTTGAATGCGGCTATGTCAATGCCAGACAGATCGAGGCGGCCAGGGTTGCACTGACCCGTTATGCAAAAAGAGCCGGTAAAAGCTGGATTCGCTTTTTCCCGGATCATCCGGTGACCAAAAAACCGGCTGAAGTGCGAATGGGTAAGGGTAAAGGCGCCACTGATGCATGGGTTGCCCGGGTGAAACCGGGGAAAATTCTCTATGAAATGGAAGGCATTACCAGAGAGACAGCCAAAGAAGCAATGCGGCTTGCAGCCCGTAAACTTTCCGTAAAAACCCGTTTTGTGGAAAGGAATTAACCATGTTGAAAACCGGTGAAATCAAGGAAATGGGGGAAACCCAGATGCAGGAAAAACTGATCGCGTTGAAAAAAGAGCTTTTTAATCTACGCTTTCAGAATGACATCGGCCAGCTCGAAAACACGGCAAAACTGTCTGAAGTCAAAAAAGACATTGCCCGGCTATATACCGTATCCAGACAGATGAATGTGAACATTGGTTGAGAGTGAATAAAATGGAAAATATGCATAAAGGCAAAAAAAGAGAACTTAAGGGGCTGGTGATTTCAGATAAAATGGACAAGTCCGTGGTTGTTCAGGTAGAACGGTATATTCAGCATAAAGTGTATAAAAAATATATCAAGCAGTACAAAAGATACCAGGCCCATGATGAAAAAAATGAATGCCGAACCGGGGATGAAGTGCAAATCATTGAAACCCGCCCCCTGAGTAAGCTGAAACGGTTCAGGGTGACCCAGATCACTAAAAAAGCCGTTTAATTCTAAGGAGTTGAAAAATGATTCAAACGGAAACAAGACTGACGGTTGCAGACAACTCCGGTGCCAAGGAATTGTATTGCATCAAAGTGTTGGGTGGGTCTAAGAGAAGATATGCCAGCATTGGTGATGTCATTATCGTATCGGTCAAAGAAGCCATTCCCAATGCCAAGGTTAAAAAGGGAGATATCGTACCGGCTGTGATTGTCAGGACCAAAAAGGAAATTTTCAGGCCCGACGGCTCAGCCATTCGGTTCGATGACAACTCGGCTGTGGTTCTGACCAAAAACAACGAACCGGTAGGAACCCGTATTTTCGGACCGGTAGCAAGAGAGTTGAGGGCAAAGCGATTCATGAAAATTGTTTCTCTGGCTCCTGACGTTTTGTAAAACCGGGTGATTGGAGCAAATACAATGGAAACCAGAAAAATCAGAATAAAAAAAGATGATAAGGTAAAGGTGCTTACCGGTAAGGATAAAGACAAAATCGGTAAGGTGCTCAAAGTTATCAAAAAGACCAACCGTGTTGTCGTGGAAAATATCAATGTGGTGAAGGTCCATCAGAAACCCACACAGGCGAATCCGCAGGGAGGGATCGTGGAAAAGAACATGCCCATAGATGTTTCCAATCTCATGCTCATGTGTAACGCCTGCGTCAAACCGACCCGGATCGGTACCAGAAAACTGGAAAACGGTAAACGGGTTCGCGTCTGTAAAAAATGCAATGAGCAGATCGATGCTTAAGATCAGATCCGGAGAGAACAAATGACCACGCTAAAGGAAAAGTATCAAACCGAAATCATTCCCAGGTTAAAGGAAACCTTTAATTACACGAATGGTTTTCAGGTACCTAAATTAGAAAAAATCGTGCTGAATATGGGCTTGGGTGAAGCGGTGCAGAATCCTAAAATCATTGAATCAGCAGCCCAGGAGCTGGCATTGATTGCCGGCCAGAAACCGGTGGTGACCCGGGCGAAAAAACCCATTGCCAATTTTAAGATCCGGGCGGATCTGCCCATTGGATGCAAAGTGACCCTTCGACGCGAAAAAATGTATGATTTTTTTGAACGACTGGTTAATATTGCGTTGCCGCGTGTCAGGGATTTCAAGGGGGTTTCCGCCAAAGCGTTTGATGGCCGGGGAAACTACAGCCTGGGAATTACCGAACATATCATTTTTCCTGAAATTGATTATGATAAGACAGACAGCATCAAGGGCTTGAATGTCACGGTCGTCACTACGGCCAAAACTGATGAAGAAGGCAGAGAGTTCCTGCGGTATCTGGGAATGCCTTTTAAAAATTAGATATCTGAAGGAGGAACGTTTGGCCAAGAAAGCGTTAATTGCAAAGGCAAAGAGAACACCCAAATTTTCTGTACGTGGGTACAACCGGTGTCCATTGTGCGGCAGACCGCGGGCTTTTATCCGTAAGGCGGGGATTTGCAGAATTTGTTTCAGAACCCTTGCCTCCGAGGGTAAGTTGCCCGGAGTTACCAAGTCGAGCTGGTAACGGAAAACCGGTTTAATCAATTCGCAGTGCAAAAGCGAGAGCTGAATTTCAAGGAGAATTAAAATGGCAGTGAGTGATCCCATTGCAGACATGCTGACCATCATCAGAAATGGTGGAAAAGCAGGGTTTGCCAAAGTGGATATCCCCGGATCAAAAGTTAAACTGGAAATGGTGCGGGTGCTGAAAGAACAGGGGTATATCAAGAATTACAAATTTCTTGAAGATGAAACACAGGGAAAAATCCGAGTTTATCTGAAATATATGAAAGAGGGCAAGCCGACCATTTTCGGTATTGATCGGGTCAGTAAGCCGTCTTGCAGGGTTTACAGTAAAGCACAGGAAATAAAGCCGGTTTTAAACGGTCTGGGGATTGCCATCGTATCCACATCAAAAGGGGTGATGACCGATAAACAGGCCAGGGAAGCGAACGTCGGCGGTGAAGTTCTTTGTAATGTTTGGTAAGACAGGAGTCATATAAATATGTCACGTATAGGAAAAAAGCCGGTTCAGCTTCCAGATAAGGTCCAGATCACCCTGAACGGTGATATGATTCAGGTGAAGGGCCCAAAGGGTAATCTTGAACGGCAGGTGCATCCGGCAGTTACAATTGAGATGAATGATACGGTAGTGGAAGTTAAAACCGACGGTGATGACAGAAAAAAAGTCGCATTGCAGGGATTGTTTCGTTCTTTGATCGCGAATATGGTGACAGGTGTCAGCAGCGGTTATGAAAAACAACTGGTATTGGCGGGTATTGGTTACCGGGCGGAATCCAAAGGATCCCAGCTGGTTCTGAATGTGGGATATTCCAATCCCATTGAATTTGCCCTCCCTGAAGGGGTCGGCGCTGCCGTGGAAAACAATACCAAAATTACGCTGACCGCCATTGATAAAGAATTGCTTGGACAGACTGCGGCCAACATCAGGGCCATCAGACCGCCTGAACCTTATAAAGGCAAGGGGATCATGTATGTGGACGAACGGATTGTAAGAAAAGCAGGCAAGACTGCGGGTAAAAACTAAAACCTGGGAATAGTTATCATGGGAAATACATCACCAAAAGTTATGGCAAGACTCAAGCGGAAAAAAAGGATCAGAAAACACATCCATGGCGATAAGAACCGTCTCAGACTGAGTGTTTTCAAGAGTTCCAGCCACATTTACGCCCAGATTATTGACGATACCATCGGGGAAACCCTGGTGTCCGCCTCTACCCTGGATAAAGAATACAAGTTGCACCCCGTCACAGGTAAGAAACAGGAAGTAGCCAAAGCAGTGGGTGTTCTTCTGGGTAAAAAAGCCCTGGACAAGGGTATTAGCAAAGTGGTGCTGGACCGGAATGGATTTCTGTATCATGGACGTATCAAAGCACTATCAGACGGGGCTCGTGAAGCTGGTCTGGAATTCTAATTAAGGAGGAAACCCTTGGCTAGACAGCAAATGGAAGACAATGGATTAATCGATAAGGTCGTCAGAATCAACCGGGTGGCCAAAGTGGTCAAAGGGGGCCGGAATTTCAGCTTCAGTGCCCTGGTCGTGGTCGGCGATGGTGAAGGCAGTGTGGGGTACGGTCTGGGTAAGGCCACTGAGGTCCCTGAAGCCATTCGTAAGGGCATGGAAAAGGCCAAGCGCAATATGGTCAAAATTGCGCTTAAAGACGGCACCGTGCCTTTTGAGGTGGTGGGTAAAGCCGGCGCCGGGCGCGTGTTGCTGAAACCCGCATCTCCAGGTACGGGATTGATTGCCGGCGGCGGCATCCGGGCGGTACTGGAAGTGGCGGGTGTGACCGATATTTTGACCAAATGCATTGGAACCCACAACACACAGAATATTGTCAGGGCAACCATGGCCGGTTTGCAGTCTCTTTGTCTGAAAGAGGATGTGGCCAGAAGACGTGGCCTGAAACCTGAAGAAATTTGATTTTGATTTGACGCACCATCAAAGGGGGTTGCAATGGCTGATAAATTGAAAATTACACAAATTCGAAGCACGATAGGACGTCCGGCGAAACATGTCCGGATTGTTCGGTCTCTGGGCATCAAACACATGCACCATACCGTGGAACATAAAAATGATCCTGTCATACTGGGACAAGTAAAAAAAGTGTCTCATCTGTTGAAAGTAGAGGAGGTATAACATGCAGCTTCATGATCTGGCCCCGGCGCCGGGAAGCAGAAAAAACAGGAAACGCGTGGGCAGAGGCCCGGGATCGGGTATGGGAAAAACCTCCACCCGCGGTCATAAAGGCCTGAAAGCCCGTTCCGGGGGCAGTGTCAGACCCGGATTCGAAGGCGGGCAGATGCCTATCTACCGGCGGCTGCCCAAACGCGGATTTACAAATATATTTAAAGCAAACAATGCGGTGTTGAATCTAAAGGATCTGGATCGGTTTGAAGAAGGCGTGACCATCGATCCTCAGATGCTGTATCAGGCCGATCTGGTCAAAGGCCGGGTGGACGGTATCAAGATTTTAGGCACAGGCGATGTGACCAAGAAACTGGTCTTGAAGGATCTTCTGGTTTCCCGAACGGCCAGAGAAAAAATTGAAGCTGCCGGCGGCAGTGTTGAATAAGCCCAATCAAATGAGGACAGTATAGGATGATACAAAACAGCTACCAGAATGTCTTGAAACTGCCTGATCTCAAACGCAAGATTCTGATGACGCTTGCATTGCTGTTTGTCTATCGGATCGGCGTACATGTGCCGACCCCGGGGATCGATGCCACTGCGCTGGCCTCTTTTTTTGCAGCGGCCTCCGGCACTCTGTTTTCCATGTTCAACATGTTTTCAGGCGGAGCTCTGGAACGACTGTCCATTTTTGCTCTGGGCATCATGCCTTACATCAGCGCCTCCATTATTCTGGAGTTGATGACGGTCGTCGTCCCTCACCTGGCGCAGCTTAAAAAGGAAGGGGATGCGGGACGAAAGAAGAAAACCCAGTACACGCGATACGGCACCGTGGTTCTGAGCATCATTCAGGGGTTTGGTATCAGCGTGGGGCTCGAATCCATGACATCGCCGGCCGGCGTTGCCATTGTGCCGGATCCGGGATGGGGTTTCCGACTGGTGACGATCATTACGTTGACCGCCGGTACGGCATTCATTATGTGGCTGGGGGAACAGATTACGGAAAGAGGGATCGGAAACGGGATCTCCCTGATAATTTTTGCCGGTATTGTTGCAGCCATGCCGTCTGCCATCGGAAATACCGTTCGGCTGATGAGCACGGGTGAAATGGGAATTTTTGCCATTATCATTCTGCTGGTAATCATGATCAGCGTGGTGGCCTGTATCATTTTCATGGAACAGGCCCAGCGACGGATACCGGTGCATTATGCCAAACGGGTGGTCGGCCGCAAAATGTACGGCGGTCAGACCTCTCATCTGCCGTTGAAAATCAACACCGCCGGTGTGATTCCTCCCATTTTCGCCTCATCCATCATCATGTTTCCCACCACGATTGCGCAGTTTGCCAATATGCCCATACTGCAGACCGTCGCTGCCATGTTCAGCCCGGGTACCATCTGGTATTATCTGTTGTATGTGGGATTTATCATCTTTTTCTGCTTTTTTTATACAGCGGTGCAGTTCAATCCGGATGATGTGGCAGATAACATGAAGAAAAATGGCGGGTATATTCCTGGAATCCGCCCGGGAAAACGGACATCAGAGTATATCGACAAAGTGTTGACACGGATCACACTGGCGGGTGCCATATACGTATCTGCCGTATGTGTGCTTCCGACCATGCTTATGGATAAGTTCAACGTGCCTTTTTATTTCGGCGGTACAGCGCTGCTGATCGTGGTCGGGGTTTCCATCGATACCATTTCACAGATCGAATCCCATCTGATTACGGGCAATTATGACGGTTTCCTGGGAAGATCCGGTGCCAGGCGGATTAAGGGCAGATCTTAACCTTTCATAGCAAAAGGAGATGAATTTAAGATTATGGCAAAAGAAGAGCCCATCAAAGTCGACGGGAAAGTACTTGAAACCCTGCCAAACGCCATGTTCAAAGTAGAACTTGAAAACAAACATGTCCTTTTGGCACATATTTCGGGAAAAATGCGCATGCATTTTATAAAAATTCTGCCCGGAGACAGGGTAACAGTGGAAATATCCCCCTATGATCTGAGCCGGGGAAGAATTACATACCGCTTTAAATAAATGGAAAAATCAGATTAGGAGTAGATAGATGAAAGTAAGAGCATCTGTTAAAAAAATATGCAGAGATTGTAAAATTATCAAAAGACGCGGTGTCATCAGAGTTATTTGTATTAACAAGCGCCATAAACAGCGGCAGGGATAGGGGGAAAGAAATTTGGCACGTATTGCAGGAGTAGACTTACCAAAGGATAAGCACGCGTGGATCGCACTGACCTATATTTACGGTATCGGTTCCAGCAGATCCAGACAGATTCTTGACAAAACCGGAATCGACCCGACGCTCAAGGCCGGCAGTCTGACTGAAGAGCAGGTCAATGATATTCGGAAAACCATTGACGCGGAATACAAGGTCGAAGGCGAGCTCAGAACGGAAGTGTCCATGAATATCAAACGATTGATGGATCTGGGCTGTTATCGTGGCCTGCGCCACAGAAAAGGCCTTCCATGTCACGGCCAGCGGACGTCCACCAATGCCAGAACCCGGAAAGGCCCGAAAAGAGCCGCAGTTAAAAAGAAGAAATAGCATCAATTTATTTAATTTAAGGTTTAATAACTATGGCAAAAAAGTCGAAAAAGACCATTAGCAAAAAACGGGTGAAAAAGAATATTTCCACCGGCATTGTGCACATTCAATCCACGTTTAACAATACCATTGTCACCATCGCTGATGAAAACGGGAATACGATTTCATGGGCGAGCGCCGGGATGCAGGGTTTCAAGGGGTCCAGAAAAAGTACTCCGTTTGCTGCAAAACTGGTGGCGGAAGATGCCGGAACCAAAGCCATGGAACATGGTATGAAAAATGTGGGCGTTTATGTCAAAGGACCCGGTCCGGGCAGAGAGTCCGCGTTGCGGGCCCTGCATGCCCTGGGATTCAATATTTCCATGATCAAGGATGTTACCCCGGTGCCCCATAATGGATGCCGTCCGCCCAAACGTAGAAGAGTATAAGTCCACATTGGATTGATAAAGGAGGAAAACGTTGTCACGTTATACAGGATCAGTCTGTCGTCAGTGCAGACGCGAGAATATCAAGCTTTTTCTGAAGGGCGACCGCTGTTTTTCAGACAAATGCAGTTTTGACCGCCGGGGATATCCCCCGGGAGAACATGGTCAGAAACGGGTAAAAGTATCTGATTACGGCCTGCAGCTGCGGGAAAAGCAAAAAGTCCGCAGAATTTACGGCCTGTCTGAAAAACAGTTTCGTATCACGTTTAAACGGGCGGACAGACAAAAAGGGATTACAGGCACCAACCTGTTGAGCCTGCTGGAAACCCGGTTGGACAATACGGTTTTCAGAATGGGGTTTGTCAATTCCAGAAACCAGGGAAGACATCTGGTCCAGCATGGACATTTCACAGTGAACGGCAAAAAAGTGGATATCCCGTCTTATCATGTGAAAAAAGGGGATATTGTCGCCTTGCGGGAAAAAAGCAAAAAGATCCAGGCCATTTCTGATTCTTTGGATGCCATTGTCCGTCGGGGAATCCCTCAATGGCTGGAAATCGATAAGGAAAAATTTCAAGGTGAGGTGGTAAACATTCCGGCCAGAGAAGACATCACATTGCCGATTCAGGAACAGTTGATCGTTGAGCTGTATTCAAAATAGGATACATCCTGATAGCATGATGGATCCAATAAAGATTCAGGAGATTTAAATGTCATCTGAAAAAATTGCATATGTCAACTGGCGGGAGATGATCAAGCCGGAAAAGCTTGACGTCACAACGACTTCAACATATGGAAAATTTGTGTGTGAACCGCTGGAAAGAGGGTACGGGATCACCATCGGCAATTCTCTGCGGCGGATAATTTTATCATCCATCTACGGTGCGGCGATCGTATCGGTGAAGTTTGATGATGCCCTGCATGAATTCAGCGTTATTTCCGATATCCGTGAAGATGTGTCTGAAATTATTTTGAACCTCAAGGAATTGAAACTCAAAGCGCATGATGTGGAGGACCGCATACTGACACTGAGTGCCAAAGGAGAAACTACGGTTACCGGTGCGGATATTGTCAGTCCGGACGGTAAGGTGGAGATTTTAAACCCGGAACAGCATATTGCCACACTTTCCAAAGATGGGGTATTGAACATGACCATGGTGGTCAAAATCGGAAAAGGATATGCACTGGCATCCGCCAATAAAGATGAAGATGCACCTATCGGCACCATTCCCATTGATGCGGTCTTTTCTCCCATCAAACGCGTGAAATATGTGGTCGGCACGTCCCGGATCGGTCAGAAAACGGATTATGACAAACTGACGCTGGAAGTCTGGACTGACGGCAGTGTCATTCCGGAAAATGCGGTGGCATATGCCGCTAAAATTCTCAAGGAACAGATGAATCCGTTCATTAATTTCGATGAGGAAAAAGAACCCGATTTTTCCGAAGAAAACGGTGAAGAGACCGACAGCAAGTTCAATGAAAACATATATCGTTCCGTGGATGAACTGGAATTGTCTGTCAGAAGCTCCAACTGTCTGAAAAATGCCAAAATACATACCATTTATCAACTGGTTCAGAAAACAGATAATGAAATGCTCAAAACCAAGAACTTCGGCAGAAAATCGTTAAATGAAATCAAAGAAGTTCTGGCTTCCATGGATCTTTCTTTAGGTATGGATCTCGAAGGATTCGAACCGCCGGAAGAAGAGAATAATCAGCAAGGAGAATAATCGCCATGAAACATAGAAAATCCGTATTAAAACTGAACAGAACCTCAAGTCACCGCAAGGCGATGTTTAGAAACATGGTGACGTCCCTGTTCAAGCACAGCAGCATCAAAACCACAGAGGCCAAAGCCAAAGGCTTGCGGGTCATTGCCGACAATATGGTCACACTGGCCAAGCGGGGTGATCTTCATGCCAGACGGCAGGCCCTGGCAGTGATTCAGGAAAAAGATGTTGTGCACAGACTTTTTGATGAAATGTCGGAAAGTTTTGCCTCACGGCAGGGCGGTTATACCAGAATAACCAAGCTGGGCCCCCGTAAAGGGGATGTAGCGCCCATGGTTCAAATTGAGTTGATCATGGATTAGCACAAAAATATTGCCTGAAAAATTACGGCGTAAATCAATAGCGCATTTGGAAATCCCCTGAAAAGATTTTTTTCAGGGGATTTCCTGTTTTTCAGTGGTTACCCGCCGATGGAGGTCATGTGGCTGATGGGCATATCTTTGCGGCACGGGTGATCTCCCAGGCTATGACACAACGGCTTGTGTTTGAGGGATGATCGAATGATCTCTTTTAAGTGCGCATCATCCGCGCCTTCCCGCAACGGCGTCAAAATGTCTTTTTCATAGTCATTGAGCAGGCAGGGCCGCAGATATCCCCGGGAAGTCAGTCGAAGGCGGTTGCATTCACTGCAGAAATGGGAAGAGATGGGTGTGATGAATCCAACCACGCCTGAAGCACCGGCCAGTTGATAATTTTTGGATGGTCCGTTGTTGGCCCGGTGGGGCATTTGCTGCAACGATCCCAGCCGGGTTTCGATCTGCTGTCGGATTTCCGCAGTCAATACCTGCTGCTGTTTCTCCATGTGCGAGTCTCCCATGGGCATATATTCGATGAACCGGATATGAAAGGGGAAATCACGGGTGAGCGCCGCCAGATCCGCCACTTCATCATCATTGATCCCCCGGATGATCACGGTATTGATTTTAATGGGGGCCATACCCAGTTCATGGGCGGTCATGATCGATTCCCACACGCGATGGAACCGGTCCCGCCGGGTGATGGTCTCGAATCGGGCCGGAATCAGGGTATCCAGACTGAAGTTGAGCCGGCGAATCCCCATATCCAGCAACGCCTGGATTTTCTCCCGGGTCAGCAGAGATCCGTTGGTGGTGATGGAGATGTCGGACAGGGTTTTGATGGCACACAGCTGTTGGATAAAAGAAAGTATATCTTTTCTTACAAACGGTTCACCACCGGTGATCCGCACTTTGGTGATCCCCATGTCACAGGCCAGGCGGGTGATTCTCAGAATTTCTTCATACCGGGCAATTTCATTGTGGGGAATCACGGAAAAGGGCGCGGCCGGCACACAATAGCGACACCGGAAGTTGCACCGGTCGGTCACCGATATCCGCAGATAGTTAATGGGGCGGCCACCGGCATTCATGATGATATCCCCCTCTGGGTGTAATGGGTCAGCAGCTGGTCCAACAGGCCTTGGATGGTGTAAGGATCGGCTTCCATCGTGGGTGTCAGCCCGAAAGACCGGATGGTATCCGAAGTGATGGGGCCGATGCTGGCAATGGTGACGTGTTTCATCAGGTTTGCTGATTTTTCCGCAGGCAGCAGAGACATGAAATTGGTCACTGTGGAAGAACTGGTAAAGGTGACGGCGTCAATCTGACGGTTTTCCAGCAGTTCATTGAGGGTTGGACCGGCTTCTTGTTCCAGCACGGTCTCATAGGCGGTGACTTCGTCCACCCGGGCCCCCAATTTGGTCAGTTCTTCGGGCAGAATGGTCCTTGCCTTTTTGGCCCGGGGCAACAGCAGGGCTTTGCCCTGGATATCCGCTGTTGAAAATGCCTGGATCAC
>CALGAJ010000271.1 GCA_937951975.1 uncultured Desulfotignum sp. | reverse complement strand
GGATCTGCCGGGCGGGTGTTTTTTTGAGTTTCAACCCAAACGCAATGTTATCGAACACGTTCATGTGGGGAAACAGGGCATAGCTCTGGAATACCGTGTTGACATCCCGGTCGCAGGCCGGCAGCCGGGTCTGGTCCTGATCGTTGATGATCACTTTGCCGCTGTCACAGGTTTCAAGCCCGGCGATCAGCCGGAGTACCGTGGTTTTGCCGCAACCGGACGGCCCCAGCAGGGTCAGAAATTCCCCTTTGTGAATATCCAGGCTCAGGCCATTGATCACCTTCTGATTATTAAAAGATTTTGACACGTTTTTTAAACGGACTACCGGCATGAAGCCCTCCAAAATAATGAAAACAAGGCACTAAAATTAAATGAAATACCCGGAAAAATCAAGAAAATAAAAGAATGAACGCGGGTTGCCGGGAGTTGAATTTTCGATCGGATCGCGTATAGTAACCCCACTTTTTTTTAATAAAAATAAACACTGGAAAGGATTATTCATAATGGATCAGGAACTTCAGGCGGATTTCAGCAACCGGCTGACGGAGATTCTCAATCATGGGGCATTGAACCTGGCCCTGGCCGTGGGATATCAATTAAAAATTTTCGATGTGATGGCGGACCTGGACCGCCCGGTCACCTGTCAAGATCTGGCCCGGTCTGCCGGACTTCATGAACGCTATATGCAGGAGTGGCTGGGCATCATGTGCACGGGTCGCATCATTGAGATTCATTTCACAGAGTTTTCTGACACCGGAACAAAAGAACCGGTCTACTTTCTGCCGCCGGCCCATGCAGCGCTTCTGATTCGCAAGGCCGAAAACAGCAATATGGGGGTGTATACTCAGGAAATACCGCTGCTCACACAGATTGCCATGTCCCGGGTCCTGGATGATTTTTCAAAAGGCGAAGGCATTCCCTTTTCCGCCTATCCCCGGTTTCAGGCATTCATGTCCCAGTTGTCCCATGCCAAGCATCGGCAGGTGCTGATCCGTCATTTTTTACCCCAGGTGGGTAACGGACGGTTGATGACCCGCCTGAAAAAAGGAATCCGGGTGTGTGACCTGGGGTGTGGCCAGGGTGTTGCCCTGCATTTGATGGCGCAGCACTTTCCCGCATCCACGTTTACAGGTATTGACAATGACGGCCCGGCCATTGAAACGGCCCGGCAGACCTCCAGAGATCTGAAACTCAGCAATCTGACCTTTCAGATAAAAGACGCCGCCATTCTGGAAAATGATACAAATTTATCCAAACAGTTTGATTATATCACCGCTTTTGATGCAATTCATGACCAGTCCCATCCGCTGGCGGCGCTTAAAGGCGTTCGTCATATGCTGGCCGAAGACGGCATGTTTTCCATGATCGACATTGACGCGGCCAGTCACCCGGCCGGGAATATGAACCATCCCATGGGACCGTTCCTTTATACCGTCAGCCTGATGCACTGCATGCCTGTGGGCCTGTCTGATCAGGGCCGGGGGTTGGGCATGATGTGGGGCAGGGATACGGCGGTATCTTTGCTTGAACACGCCGGTTTCACCCGGATTCAGGTCCTGGAGATGGAACATGATCCATTTAACGTGCATTATCAGTGTCTGAAATGATGCCGCTCACATGTCTGCCAGCCGCTGGTCGTACATGCTGCCCACACCGTATTCATTGCGCCGCATGAATTTGTCCAGGGAAGGACCGGTGATCTGCATTTCCGGATTGGTTTTCAGCACATTCTGGGCAATCCGCATTTCCTTGGTGCATCCGGTACTGTATGTAGCATCTTTTCCAATCCATTCCGGCGGGACTTTCTGATTCATCAAAGCAAAACTCTGCGTGATGTCTTCAGCGGTCTGAAAACGCCAGACATCGATGTAGTTGCTGGTCTGGACAATTTCCCACATATACATCAGATCGTCCGCGTCCATGCCCGGTTCATAGTAATTGGACGGGTTGATGACAAACAGGTCCGGATACTGCTTTTTCAAGTGTTCGATGAACCGGTTCATGATTTTTTTTGCCACATCGATTTTACCGGGAATGGAACCGATAATACCGCTGTAGAACATCACGGTCATGTTTTTGGATTTGGCTGCTTTCATCTGGTCGATAATGCGGTTGGCACGCTCTTCTAAGTCCCGGTGGGAAAAATTGATGACTTCCGGATGCCGGGGCTTGTATACAACCGATAATCCGGGAACCCCGTCATGATCTTCCACGGTGATGTTGATGATGTCCCGGGTGAACTGAAAATGCGTTTGAATCAGCCGTCTTTTCTGATCATGGCCCCGGGAGATGACAAAGTCCACTTCCTTGAAGATTCTGGCAAACGTGGTGGAGGCCAGAAGCAAATTCAGATTTTCCCGGGTTCCGTCAGATACCACATAAATGTTTTCATCCTGTTTGAGCAGTTGAACCAGCCGGTTTTTGCTGATGGTTTTTTCAAAGATAAAATGGCTGTCCTCAAGGGCGTTTGCCAAAACAGGATCCGTCCGGGTGTCTGTGATGGACACTTTCTGGAATACCGGGGCTTCCTTGACTGCCAGAATCACCAGGTGGCCCAGGTTGGCTAAAAATTTTGCAATCGCCACATCCACCATCACCCCGCCGGCCTCATCTGTCAACCACAGAATTTTGCTTTTCCGGGTATGGATCAGATTCATCAGTTCCGGCAGGCCGTTGCCTGAAATCCGGGTTTCAAACAAATCCTGGAACGTTCCCACTGAAAGGGGTGATTCAGCCGGTTTTTCCCATAAATGGCCGGCACACATCATCGTGAGCAGCCGTTGCAGCTCGATTTCCTTGATTTTTTTCCGCAGAGAATTCAAAGAAAACCGGTTCAGGTGTTGAATGGCTCCGTCAATGTGGTTCAAGGCGGTTGTGAAAAAATCCGATGTCAACAACGCCTGAGCCCGGTTGTTTGCATCCTGCTTTTCCCGGGCAAACGGATTTTCAATATGGGTCTGGCTCTGAAATATTTTGCACAGACGCCTTTCCAGACGGGATGGAATGGTCAGCCGGGATTCTATTTCATGATCATATTTAATCCGGATCAAGGCGTAAAGATATTCTTTGTCATAGTCGGATTCAATGAACGTGTCCACCATGTGCATAATTTTTTCATAAACCACCTGGTACCGTTTCAACAGGTAGTCTTCTGAGGATCGGGACATAATGGCTTCAAACATCTCGTCTGAACAGGGAAAATACTGTTCATCGTTTTCCAGATAAACCATGAATTCGATCTGTTCCACCGTGGCGACTTTATAGGGATAGGCAAAGGGATCAATATGGTTTTCCAGAAAAAAAGCAGTCATCCAGGCAACCTGATGTGGATCTTTTTCACAGACAGCAGAAATGGTTCGGGCATCGGTCATGACGGTTCCTATAAATTTTGAGCAGGTCAGAGGTTCACAGTCATCAGCGGTGATCCGGTATCAAGGGACCTGATGGAAACCGATGTTTCATCAAAGATGCCGTAAGTTGCCGGTCCCTTTCGGGGACGGGCGATGGATCCCGGATTCATATGAATCTGTGTGCCGGTTTTTTCAAGAGACCAGACATGGGTATGGCCTTGAATAACAATATCCGTATCAGATGGTACCGGCACCTGTGGAAACCCATGGTGGACAAACAGGGATCTGCCGTTGACAGAAAATGTCCGGGCATGGATTTGACCGGGAAAAAAAGAGGGGTCATCACAATTGCCGTAAACATAATAAATCGGTTTGCCGGCGGTCCTCACATCCTCACGGATGGCTTCGGGATTGAAATCCGGATGATTGAAGCTGCCGTACCGGGTATCAAACAGATCTCCTGCCACCACCAGTGCATCTGAATGTTCCATGAGCGCCCGGACGGTCAACCATGTGTTGAGGCTGCCGTGTATGTCTGCGGTTATTAATAATTTCATCAAAAAAATATCGGGACGGTTACTGGGTCGGAGCAGACGGGGGCTGTTTGTTGATGAGTTCCCTGAGTTTGCCCGAACATTTGAACGTAACCACCCGTCGGGCCGGGAGTGTCATTTCTTCATCCGTAGCAGGATTTCTTCCTTTTCGGGCGCTTTTCTCATTGACACAGAATTTTCCGAATCCGCTGATCATGATGTCCTCACCATTTTCAATGGTGCTTTTAATGATTTCCAGAAATTCTTCCATCACGTCATAGGCGGTGTTCCTGGAGAGGTCCAACTGGGTCTGAATCTGTTCGGTGATAATTGTCTTGGTCAATGCCATAAGCGTTCACTCCTGAAAACATGTCTGATTCGGTTGTCACCACAAGTCAAAGGGCCGGTTAGTATTTGGGATTGTCAATTTCCCGGCAGTCTGGTATTGGTATACAGCACCAGCAAATTGTTCCGAATGTAATGAATCTGCTTTTGAATGTCAAATGATTATCAATATTTATAATTTTTAGTGGAGCGTGGGTATGGAAACGGTAAATGCGATCGGGCCGATGGATGGAAGATATGCCCGGTTAACTGAAGAACTGGCTGATATTTTCAGTGAATCCGGCCTGATTTATCACCGGGTTTACGTGGAGATTCAATGGCTGAAATTTATTCTCCATGATCTGAAACTGACCACGGTTTCCCAGGATCCGGCGGCGCTAGACGCTATTGTGGAACAGTTTTGTTCTGAAGATGTCAACCGCATCAAAGCCATTGAACAGACAACCAATCACGATGTCAAGGCCGTGGAATACTTTATCAAGGAGAAACTGGATGCACTCGGTTTTTCTGAAATCAGGGAATGGGTCCATTTTGCCTGTACGTCCGAAGATATCAACAACACAGCCTATGCGTCGATGATGAAAAAAGGGCAGCATCTGACCGTTGACCTGCTGAACCGATGTATTCAAAAAATCGAGGACCAGGCAAAAGCCTATCAGTCGATTCCCATGATGTCCCGCACACATGGCCAGCCGGCCACCCCCACAACCATGGGCAAGGAGTTCGTCAATTTTGCCTGGCGCCTGAATCAGGAAAAAACCATCCTGGAGCAGATCCGGATCCAGGCAAAGATCAACGGGGCCACCGGCAATTACAATGCCCATCATTTTGTGTTCCCCGAGATCGACTGGATGAATGCGTCCCAGCGCTTCATTGATTCATATTTAAAACTGGATCCGATTTTGTTCACCACCCAGATCAATCCCAACCAGTATCTGTCCTGCCTGCTTCATACGCTGGTCAGAACCGCTGCCGTGATGATCGATTTTGACCGGGATATGTGGGGATATATCAGTATCGGATATTTCAGACAGCAAGTGGCAAAAGGAGAAACCGGGTCTTCCACCATGCCCCACAAGGTGAATCCCATTGACTTTGAAAACAGCGAAGGCAATATGGGCATGGCCATCGCATTGATGGAACATCTGGCAGTCAAACTTCAGAAATCCCGTTTTCAGCGGGATTTAAGTGACAGTACGGTTTTGAGAAGCCTGGGAAGCGCGTTGGCTTATTTTTTTATCGGTGTGAAAAACACCATCAAAGGGTTGTCCAAGCTGGATCTGGATGAAGCCGCACTTCAAAAAGACCTGGACCAAAATCTGGAGCTGCTGGCTGAACCGTTTCAGACCGCCATGCGGGTGTTTGGAGAAGACAATCCTTATGAGCGGCTCAAGGATCTGACCCGGGGCAGAAAAATTGATCAAAAAGATCTCACTGCGTTTGTGGATACGCTTGAAAAAGTGCCGGATTCAGTGAAAGAGCGGATGCGCAACCTTACCCCGGAAACCTATGCCGGACTGGCTGAAAAACTGGTGAAAACCTATTTTGATTCGTGCGCATCCCCAAAAGGATAAATTGTGACACAAAAAAATGGGACAAAAAAACAGAATCCCGTCAACGGGAACCTTTTGATTCAACTGGCAAAAGCGGCCATTATCCACAGACTTCTGCCGGAAGAAGAAAAAGCCGGACCGGATTTGTCCGATCCGCCACCCCTGTGGCTGAAAGAAAAACGCGGTGTCTTTGTCACTCTCCAGAAAAACGGGGCCCTCCGGGGATGTATCGGCACCCTGGAACCCGAGAAGACCCTTCTTGAAAATGTTCAGGAAAACGCTTGTCATGCCGCGTTTGAGGATACCCGGTTTTCACCGGTGACCCTGGAAGAACTTGAGGATATCCAGATTGAAGTCAGCCTGCTTTCAGTTCCTGAAAAACTGGACTATTCCGATGCACAGGATCTCTTGGCCCGGGTGGTCCCGTTTCAGGACGGGGTGATTGTCCAGAAAGGATATCACCGGGCCACTTTTTTACCCCAGGTCTGGGAGCAGCTTCCGGATCCGGAGTCGTTTTTAACGCAACTGTGCCTGAAAGCCAGGCTGGATGCCCATGCATGGCAGGCCGGAGATCTGACGGTCTTCACCTATCAGGTACAGTCATTCACGGAGAACAGATAATATTATGGCCATTGACCGGGAATTGCTGGATGTCATATCCGGTATCAAAGACAAGGATGAACTGGCACAACTTTTCAAAGACCTGTTCACCCCCGCGGAACTGGACGATCTGACCCTGCGGTGGAAACTGCTCAAGGATCTTCACAAAAAGATTCCCCAGCGAAAGATTGCTGAAAAATACAGCATCAGTCTGTGTAAAATCACCCGGGGATCGAAAGTTCTAAAAAAAAAGGAATGTGTGGTAAGCCGCATATTAACGCAGCTCAATACATCTGACATGTGAACAAAAGACCTGTTTCAGTTCAACAGGTCCATGGCCAGACAGGACCATAACTCCATGTCCATGGATGCCAGTCTGTTTGTGTCCACCCATTGAAACCGGCACAGCTCCGGGCCCGGCACATAGGATGCCGGTGTTTGGGTCAGAATCCGGAAAACCGCGCCTAAATGGACCCGGCCGACTTCTGTGACGGTTTCATGGATTATACCGCAGAAAACAGGAAGATCAGCCGAGGGGTGCTGCGTCAATTCTTCATCCAGTTCCCGGGCCATGCCGGACATCAGAATCTGCTGGAACGATTCTGATGTCTTGGATTGATCCCGGGGATTGATATGACCGCCGATGCCCGACGACCACAGGTCATGAAGGCGTGTTTCGCTTCCCTGACGCAGATATACCGCCGTCCGGCTCAAGTCCCGGGTTTGAAGTATGATATAGGGAATGACCTGCTGCCATCCGGGATCTTCTTCAGCCAGGGACCGGTCCACAAATTCATGCCCGGCACGGGTGCACTGGTCGACAAATGTGGAAAAGTCCATGGACACCTTTGCTGTTTGGGCCATCCACGCCTCTGGCAGCCGGTTCTGACGAATACATAATATTTTTTCTTTTTTCTGCAAGCATGCCCCCTTTTTTATCATGAACGATCAAGGTGTATGGTATTTTGATCATCCTTATGTTAAGAAAAATGAAATTGCAACCCCCATATATGCGTGATTGAGGTGTTTTATGCGTTTTTTCAATCAGGAAACAATTGACCGTATCCCTTATGACGTCATTCAAAAAGCGGTGGAACAGGCATATCTCATGCAGTCGGCTCAAAAGTTTCATATGCCGGACCGGATCCATGTGCCCCAAAAAGAAAACACATTGCTGCTCATGCCCTGTTTCGGCGATGCATATATGGCCACCAAACTGGTGACGGTATTTCCCAAAGCACCTGAAAGCGGTTTTCCGGTGGTGAACGGCATGGTGATACTGGCAAACAATCATACCGGACAACCCCTTGCCATTCTGGACGGGGCCGCGTTGACGGCCCGGCGGACCGGGGCGGTGGGTGGACTGGCAACGGCCTGTCTGTCGCCGGATTCAGTCCACACGGCCGGCGTTATCGGGGCAGGGGTCCAGGGAAGAAGCCAGGCGGCATTTCTGTTGTTCAACCGGCAGATCGATACATTGTGGGTGTGGGATGTGAACCCGGCTGCGGCACAAGATATGGCCCGGGAAATACAGGCGGTCTGGCCCCAAGTGACCTGCCGGGTGGCAAAATCCGCCCGGGATCTGGTGTCCCGGTCCCAGGTGGTGATTGCCGCCACCACCAGCACAAAACCGGTGTTCGACGCAGATGTATCAGATATCCGGGGCAAAACGTTTATCTCCATCGGATCATTCACCCCGCAGATGAAGGAATTGCCTGACGCGGTGATCAAAGGGGCGGATGCCGTGTATGTGGACACCCTGTTTGCCATAGAGGAATCCGGAGATATTTGCCAGCCCCTTGAAAATCAGGTGGTGTCCAGAGAAAAGATCCTGGCTTTTGCATCTGTGGTGCAGCAGCCGGAGAATTTACGCGGCACCACTTTTTTTTTCAAATCCGTGGGCATGGCGCTGTTTGATCTGACAGTGGCAGCCGCTGTATTTGAATGGGGTATAAAGGAAAATCAGGGACAAGAACTTACCGTGTGACATAAAAACCAAAGAGAACGAAATGGAGCGGGAAACGGGATTTGAACCCGCGACTTCGACCTTGGCAAGGTCGCACTC
>CALGAJ010000270.1 GCA_937951975.1 uncultured Desulfotignum sp. | reverse complement strand
CCGGCACCCAGGGCCAGCAGATACAGAATTCCCAGAGACAGCAGCACAGGCAGCATGGTTCTCCTCCATTGTTTCGCTGTTCAACAGACAGCCCTGATATAGTACCGTTCTCCGGGAAAAAACATCAGCCTGGTTTGTGAATTCCGGTAAAATCACCCGATCTGACACCCACCCGGTCTTCAGGTTTTGGTTTGACATCAGAACAAATGATTCATATACTGAGGCAGAAATCATCAGGAGGTGAATCATGCAGCAAATCACGATCAGGGGCATCGACCCTGAAATTGAGCGAGAAATTCGTCGAAGCGCAAAGGAAAATCAAAAATCCATCAATCAGATTGTCAAGGAGATCATCCATAAAGAATTCAGGCGGCCGGAGCCTGCTGCCGCCTCTTTGAAAGAGTTGTCAGGCGGATGGACCCGATCAGAAGCCGCCGAATTCGAGGCTTCCATCAAGTCCTGTGAGCAGATCGATGAGGACATGTGGCAATGAAACTGATTCTGGACACGAGCGCCTATGTGGGGTTTAAACTGGGTTATTCCGGGATCGTCGAATATCTTGCCCGGGCACAGATCGTATTAGTATCACCTGTCGTACTGGGTGAGCTCATATTCGGATTCCGGAACGGCTCACGCTTTAACAGAAACATGGAAGGACTGGACCAGTTTTTGTCACATCCTGCCGTTGCAACCCTTACAATTTCAGATATTACGTCTGACAGATATTCAAGAATCGCCCTGCAGCTCAAACAGCAGGGGACACCCCTTCCTTCAAACGATATCTGGATTGCTGCACAGACAATGGAAACCGGCGCAGAGCTGGTAACCATGGATCATCATTTTGAAAAAATCAGCGGTCTTGTATATCGTCTCTTTACCAGCCCTGAGTAACCTTTTACTATAAAACACCCACCCGGATTGGAGCGGACATGACCCTGTTTACCATAGACCATGAAAAATGCGACAAAGACGGCATCTGCGCCCTGGAATGCCCGGCCCATATTATTGAAATGACCGACAACGGACCGGTGCCGTCAGATGACGCTGAAGAGATCTGTATCTGGTGCGGTCACTGCGTGGCGGCCTGCCCCCGGGCGGCCTTGACCCTCAAATTTCTCTCCCCGGAAGCGTGCATGCCCGTCCAAAAGGAACTGGCCCTGGATGCGGCACATACCGAGCATTTTCTAAGATCCCGGAGAGCGGTCAGACGGTACAGGGACAAACCGGTTCCCAGAGACCTGTTTGAAAAAGCGCTGGGAACAAGGCAGTGACAGGATCTGCCGGGATGCCCCCCAGCTGGTGTTCGCCCATGCATCCAATGAATTCGGCAGCGCCGCCGCAGACTGTCATACGGCACTGGCCTACCTGGAGCTTGCCCTGCCCGGGTTCGGCCTGGGTTCCTGCTGGGCCGGATATGTCAACTATGCGGCCGGCCAGTGGCCTCCCCTTGCCGAATTTTTATCCCTTCCTGAAAACCATTCCTGCCACGGGGCACTGATGGTCGGCTTTCCAAAATTCAGATATTTCCGGGCCCCCAGAAGAAATGACCCGGTTGTCCGGTACCATGGAGAATAGTGTTTTCCAGCACCACCGCGCCCGCTGCGATGACCGAGCCTTCCCCGACCACGGCATGGTTCATGATGACCGCCCCCATGCCGATCAGGCAGCCGTCTTCAATGGTACATCCGTGGATCACACACCGGTGGCCGACAGTGATGCCATGGCCGATGATCTGCTCCAGGTATTATATCCGTTGTCAAAAAAATAACAACCCGGTTGAAGACCGGGAATTCTCACTTGATTGTACCGGACATCCGTGTTATTACTCTGGTTATAACAACAGGAGGCCTGCATGCTGGAATTGAAAGTCAGAAAAATCGGCAATTCTCTCGGGATTGTCCTTCCAAAGGAGTCTCTGCTGCGGCTGCGGATCAAGGAAGGGGAAAGCCTGTACCTGACCGAGAACCCGGATGGCGGATACCGGCTCACCGGATACAATGAAACATTCTCAAGACAGGTGTCTGAAGCAGAAAAAATCATGCAGCAGGACAAAGATCTTCTCCGTGAGCTGTCAAACCGGTGAGCTTCGAGTGGATTGAAATGGAAACCGTGCTTGCGGTCCATGACATGCAGATCGCCGAGCACGGCGGTGCATCCGGCATCCGGGATATCGGACTGATTGAAAGTGCCCTGGCCAGACCGGCAAACATAGTGAATTATGGCGATCCGGACATCGTCGACCTGGCTGCTTCCTGCGCTTTCGGACTGGCCATGAATCACGGATTTATCGACGGCAACAAAAGAACCGCCTATGTCGTGACCCGTCTGTTTTTGCGGCTGCATGGCATGGATTTTACCGCAACCCCCGTAGAAAGGGTGCTGGCGTTTGAACAACTGGGCAAAGGCGCATTTTCCGTCGCATCGTTCACCCTTTGGCTGAAAAAGAATGTCGCCCGGATCTGAGACCCGGCTGTACCGGGGATATTCAAACAACCCGGGGAAATATGTGTTATACCCGTTGACAATCATGACCCCATAAACCGGAAGACACGATGACACAGCATTCAGACCCGCTGAAAGAGACGTTGGACTATTATCAGTCCAATGCAAAACAATTCTTTGATGACACCGTCTCCATCGATCTCACAGACCTGTATCTCCCGTTTCTTGAACGGCTGCCTGAAACCGGGCGGATCCTGGATGCGGGATGCGGGTCCGGAAGGGATACCCGGTTCTTCACAAGACAGGGGTTTGAAGTGGTTGCGTTTGACAACTCCCCTGAAATGGTAAAACTGGCCTCTGATTTCACGGGCCAGGACTGCCTGCTGCTTTCATTTGACGATATCCATTTTGACAACCGGTTTGACGGCGTGTGGGCATGTTCATCATTGCTGCATGTGCCCAAACGCCATATGGCCGCTGTATTGAACAGGCTGTGCAAGGCCCTCAAACAGGGCGGGATTCTATACACCTCTTTCAAGTATGGCGATGATGAAGTCTTCAGGAATGGCCGGCTGTTTTCAAATTACGATGAAAAAACCTTCAATTCACTGGTAACCGTTCAACCCCAACTGGAGATCGTGAAATACTGGAAAACAGATGATCTGCGGCCCGGCCGGGACAGTGAAAAATGGCTGAATATTCTGCTTCAAAAGAAGGGGTAAAAAATGAAACCCCGGAGTCATTCCTATCCAGGCATCCCCCACGGGCTGCGCCGCTTTGCTGACAAAACACTGTCCGCAAACGGCTTTTCCTTCCATGCCCCGGCCTTCCGGGGCGCCCTGTTCACCAACCCGGACACGGGCCTGGCCGTGCTCCTGGATCACCGGATCTGCGACACCCGTTACCCGTTTGCCTATACCCTGTACACCAAGGAACAGAATGCCCTGATGCACCTGTACCGGGGGGTGTTCCGGTTCATGGCCGACACCCGGGACGACCTGGCGACCGCGGCCCTCACCCTGGACCGCCTGCTGCACAGCGATTGTTTTGAGGACGACATCCATGCCGCCGGCCGGCACCGCCAGTGGCACGACATCGACCCCACCCTGCCGGAAGCCAGTTTTGAACAGGCATTCATCGACTGCTACGGGCGGCTGGCCCTGGAACATGTGATCCGGGAGTTCCCCGTCATCGACATCAACGGTCACACCCGGTGGGTGGATTACTACATCCGCCGCCACAGTTTTGACCTGGCCATCGAGAAAAACGGGGAAACCTGGCACCACCCGCAGGTGATCGGTCCGAAGCGCTACCAGGACCAGCTCATCAAGCAGAACTCCCTGGTGGCATACGGCACCAAGGTATTCCGGTGGTCCCTGGAGGGCATGACATCCACGGACAATTTTCTGGATGAGATGCGGCAGTTTTTCGGAAACCCCCATGATTTCCTGTCCGCCAGGAAACTGACCCTCACCCGCCCCTTTTCCCTGTTCAAACACCAGGCCACCGTGCTGGAGGACATCCAGGCCGAGCGGGCCGGCGGCAAATCCGCCTTCCTGGTGGTGCTGCCCACGGGCACGGGCAAAACCGAAATCCTGATTGCCGACCATGCCAGGGAATACCGGGCCGGCAACGCCGCCAGGACCCTGGTCATGGTGCCCACCCGGCAGCTGAAAACCGACCACACCGCCAAATTCGCCTCCCGGCTTTCAGACCACGGCCTGCCCCAGACCCTGTCCATCGGCGAAGACCCGGCCCGCCATGACATCACCATCCAGACCTATGCCTGGATGAGCCGCCACTACACCCGGTTTGACAGCCGGGCCTTTGACTACATTGCCGTGGACGAGGCCCACCATGCCGTGGCACCCAAACCAGAAGAGGATATTGTCCTTTACACTCCGCTTCCCTGAATTTTTTTTAAGAAAATATGTTTTGATTCATCTGAAAGGCCAATATATTTTTGAACGAGCCAATCGATCTCCAATTCCTGGCACCGTTTTTTTGCTTTCAGGGCAATCCTCTCTGCTGTTTTTGATTGTTCATTTATCAGTACTGAAGGTGGAGATATCAGCTTCCGCATCAAGCTGTCCGCTTCCGCAACAGTCATTTCGGCGATATTCTCTTCTATTTGCATAAAATTATCGACCCATTTTTGTCCTTCCAGTTCGCGGATGCCTGAAACTTCTTCGATAAGAGTATCCAGTGTTTCCTGAATATCCCATGGTGGCGGGTCGTTGTCACCATATTTTTCATCTGCGCTTGCTTTTAATTTCTTTGACAGCGATTCAAATTCCTGCCAATTCAACGATAAATCATTGAGCCTGAGGTATGCATCTTGAAAAATTTTCAATGCTACTTCCATTAATTCCAAATCTTCCAGATCATTCTTACATCCCTCGTATGTCAACATCAGTTCTTTGACATCCTTGAGCAATGGGGATATCCCCCGATGGTTTTCGATTTTGGATTCCCACAATGCATCTGCTTTTTTACTTAATTCTGATTCTTTCTGTTTTAACTTTCTTATGAAAGAAGCGACTCGAGTCCTTATTTCATCCATCTCTCCAAGAGTCACTTTTGTTGAAGATTTTTTCAGCCGCCGTTCAAATTCCTGGCCTGGTACAAGCAGGCTTCTGATCTGTGCAACCCTGAGAATACGAAAAACTTCGCTATTCTCTGTTAACCAAGAATCGACTTCTTGAATCAAACGGGCAGCCTCAGCTTGGATCTGGGCATTTTGAACTTGTTCGTTTACCCAGTTGCTCAACTTCTCGGCCTCTTCCATAAGGTTCAAACGTTCAAGATTTTTACGGACTCTAACGCCATAGTGATGCTTAAAACTTCCGACATCCTCAGGTTTATCAGATTTGAGATTTTGTGTTTTCATCCACCCCGGGAAAATTTCAGACACAATCTGACGCGCGCGCCCGATATCCTCATCGATCTGGTTCATTTCAGAGCGCGTCCACATCGAATCCTCACCCTCCATCTTTGTTAGCAGCTCTGCCAAATCCGCTGCGCCCCAGATTATGTTATTCCCATTTTTTCGGCTAACACCATTGTCAATCTTGCTCCATGAGTTCTCCCTTTTTGCCTTGATCCTTTCCATCTCTTCAATGGATTTTTTTGTGAGTTCTTCGAAATGTTCATATCTATAGCTCAAACTTGGTGTTACAGGGATTCGTTTTCTCAATTCCAAGGCCTGCTGATACATAAGGAATCTTCCCTTATGGGTAGTTTCCTGCTCCCAATTATCCAACAAAGTTTCCCACTCAGCCGATTCTCCGCCGATGTTGACAATTTGGACTTTCCCTATTTTGTCAAAATCAATCGTCTTTTCCCGGCCTTTGAACAAATCTTTTTGAAGCCATTGGCCTACATCCATTCGCGTATTGTCATCGGCCAGCACCAACACTTTTTCACGGAACGGAGATAAAAAAACACCGAACAACAAGCCTATCGATGCAAGGTTGGCTCCAAACGGCGGAAGACAAGCGGACTGCAATTCATTAACGACCTTGAAGGGCTGATCATCTGCTTCCAGTTTTTTTCGCCAAGCCATAACAATAGATCTTGCTACCGGTTCTTTTGGAATAATTATTTTCCCACTCGTTGGATTGAAGCAATCCCAGGCATAATGCAAAACATTCAAAGATCGATTTCTATCTTTTGTCGCTTTGGCACTGCATGCCTGATGGTCCAATTTTCCATTCAGCAACTCAAGGGTTAACTGTTGGCATGATCCTGCTGCATTCCCACTTTTAGTTGAATAGCCATCAAATGGAAATGGCAGCGGTTTTGGATAAATAGTCGAAAATAATTCTGTGCCCATCGCCATCAGTCTTCGCCCGGACAAACCGCTTGAAAGGCCCACAGAAATTTGTCTTAGTTTAATCGCCGATTCTATCGATTTTGTTAACAATTGACGGGTCTTTTCTTCATGGGATCCGATTAAATTTCCAAATCGGGCTTTATCCTGTTCGGTGATGTTTTCGCCAAGGACTGCCAGTTCGGCCATCATACGACCTATTTCACCGGCCTCATCCTCGATAAATACAACTAAAATGGGGAGAATCTTTTGTCCTGATTGCTTTGCAGTATTTTTCAACCTGCGTGTCGTATTGGATTTGATTTTTTCGATATCTTCTCCAGGGCCAACATAACAATAAATAATGCTCCCCCTCTTATCCATAACGCCTAAAGCGTTCCGCCAATTTTTTTCAGCAAGATCAATGTGATTGTCAAGGGTCAACAGATTGGCTGTCGCAGACCGATATCCCCACTCTTTGGTTGTAATATCGTTTCTTTCGGAAAAATCACACTCAAGATCACCCACAATGTTGCACCAATCGGCAATATGTCCGACAAAAAGCTCTGATTTCCCTTGATCATCAAAACTACTGTCGACCCGTTGTCTCAAAAAGGAAAGAAATTGGGTTCGGGGAACAGCATCTCCAAGAATATCGAACAGCTGGAAACTATTATCCCAGTCAATGATATTCAATTCTTCTTGAAGAATTTCGAGATCTTTCTTGATCTTTGGCAGAGAAAGACCCGTTAGACAACTGATTGAGATTTCAGCTTGTTCTTTGTCAAACGCTGACAACCCCATTTTTGATGAAAATACGATGGCCTGAAGTATAGCTGCCTGGCTTACAGATAATTTGCTTCC
>CALGAJ010000269.1 GCA_937951975.1 uncultured Desulfotignum sp. | reverse complement strand
AAGGGATCAAGCTCAGGGATATGCAAGCCCATATTCACGAAAAAGAGGAACCGGGTGAGACAAATGACCATGCCCGCCTTCATGGGCCGGACGCATCCCCCCATGGTGACGATGTCTCTGATACAGGTCACGGCATTGTGGACGGAAAAGATCCCCATACCTGGATGAATCCGCTTCTGGTGAAACAACAGGCAAAAACGATTGCTGATACATTGTGTGAACTGGCTCCCCGGCATCAAGACCGGTTTCAGGCCAATTACAGACAATTTGCCCACAACCTGGATCAGCTTTATGAGCGGCTGCACAGGCTGCTGGCACCCCTGGCGGGAACCAATCTTTTTGTGTTTCATCCGGCATTCGGCTATTTTGCCGACGCCTTTGACTTGAACCAGATTCCTGTGGAAACCATGGGCCGGTCCCCCAAAGGAAAGGAATTGGCCGCCATCATCCAGCTGGCCAGACAGGAAAAGGCCCGGGTGATCTTTGTCCAGCCTCAGTTTGATGCCCAGGCAGCCCGGAAAATTGCCCAGGCGGTCAATGGGGCCGTGGTCTCTATTGACCCGCTGGCATATGATTATCTGAACAATCTGGCCCGGATGGGCGATACCATTTCCAATGCGTTGACACCTTGATGCCGGGTTTGTTTCAAAGACACGCAAAAAAGCATTTCAGGTGCGGGCGTCTTGCGGCTACAGATTCCCTTTAAGCCCGATATCTTCAGCCACGGGCTGCATGCCGGCAATCACTTCGGTGATCAGATCGGACAGGTCCATGTCCAGCATCTCAGCTCCTTTTTTGATCACCTCACGGTCCACCCCTGCGGCAAACGCCTTGTCCTTGAACTTTTTTTTCACGGATTTGGTCTTGAGATCCAGAATGCTTTTGGACGGCCGGACCAGGGCCGCGCTGGCCACAAGACCGGTGAGTTCATCAATGGCGTACAGGGTTTTCTCCAGGCGGGTCCGGGGTTCAACTTCCGTACAGATGCCCCACCCGTGGCTGATGACCGCCCGGATATAGTCTTCAGGCCAGTGGTGTAATCTGAACAGTTCCACGCATTTATGGCAGTGCGCGTCGGGAAACTGCTCATAATCCAGGTCGTGAACCAGGCCGATGACCCGCCATTTTTCCGGGTCTTCCCCGAATTTTTCCGCAAAATGGGCCATCACCGCTTCCACGGCAAGGGCATGGCGGATCAGACTCGGTTTTTGATTGTATTTTTTCAGCAGTTTTAATGCGTCTTCCCGTTTCGGAATAAAATCTGTCATGAGTGATCCTTGGAATTTATGGTATGAATGTCAATTGCCGGTTACAAAAATGACCCGGCATTGCTTTAAAAACAGATGCCGTTCTGTGGATTGCTCTATCTGTTCGGCATCCGCCGTGCTGATGACAATGGCGGTATTCTCTTTGCCCGATGTTCGGAGTCCTTTGATCATGAGCGGATGACTGCCCACACGGGGGTCGTGCAGCGCATTGTCCATGGTACACACATATTTACAGACACCGTGCTGTACCGCAAATTCACGGCTGATGAATACGGCGGAATAAATGGGCTGCCCCTGTTCACTGACAATGACCGGATAGAGCACCGGCTTGAAATCCAGTTCCCGGACATCTAAAATCAGTCCGGTATAAGGAATTTTTCCGGCTTTCATCCGGGGTTCGGAGAAAGCGTCCGGATTGATTTTTGGAATCTGCCGGATCTCTTCCGGCAGCACCAGTTGAAGAAATCCCCCTGATAACCGGGTCCGGACCGTTAATTCCACATCCAGGGCGGATGTGTAATACTGGCGGATAATAACGGCATCCCGGGCGGTTTTTTCAATGCCGGCCATAATGGCATCGTTTCCGGCTGCAAACTGCCCTACGGTCAGATCATTGTATATGGTGATCTGTTTGAGAACGTCGATGATCCGGCGGTTGGCATCTGCTCTTGCGCCACCGGGGTCGGCCTCATGAACATGGTCCGGGGTTATGACGGGCCCTGCCTTGCCTGTCACACAGACGGTTCCGTTTGTCCAGTTGATGACTCCCTGATCCAGAGCGGTCATGCAATGGTGGGGATCAATGTCTGTTTCACTGAAACCCTTGCCTGTAAATGCGATGATGCACAGACATGCCCAGAATACGGGCCGGAACCAATCGATGCTATGTACCAGATATCTCATGTACAATTAAGATACCGGTCTTGAATGAACGAGGCGATCTGACTGATGTCATCCAGTCCGAAAACCGGGATCGATGGGGTGAAATTCCCATCAGTGACCAATGCGATCAGATCGGGGTGGTCCAGGAATAAGGGGTGATCATGGGGGCCGTCTGTCCGGAAAACTTCGATTTTGGGCAATGGCTGACGTTTGAATCCCTCCGCCAGAATCAGGTCCATGTCAGACAGATACGACCGCATTTTTTCAATGTCGGGCCGCAGATCATCTTTGACCATGGCGATGTGCTGATTGGTCACCAGCAAAGTCGTTTTTGCGCCGGCCTGTTTATGCCGCCAGCTGTCTTTTCCTTTTTGATCCAGGTCGATATGGTGGTGGGTGTGTTTGACAGACCCGACCCGGTATCCTCTTTGGGTAAGTTCGGTGATCAGTTTTACCACAAAGGTGGTTTTTCCGGCATTGGATTTTCCGGCTATGGAAATAATGGGCGGTATCATCGGCTGCGTTTCTTTGTGACCAAGGGTTTTTTCTGCCTAAAATAGATCTCATGGCAGGGAAAGTCAAGGTCTGCGGCATCGGTGGTATCTCGTGTTTAGGCTTGAAAATATCAAGAAAGGATAGTATTTATATTTGATAAGTTTTTTGATATAAAACAGCATAATATTGCAGAAAAATCAGGTTAAATTGATGAAAGATAAAAAAAATATTGCATTGATTGGTATGCCGGCCGTGGGTAAAAGCACGGTGGGGGTGCTGCTGGCCAAAAAAATGGGGTTTGATTTCATGGATACCGATATTTTGATCCAGGCCAAAGAGCATCAGACCCTTGCCCAGATCATTGCCCGCCATGGGTTGGAACAGTTTCTGGAAATCGAGAAACAGCATCTTGTGGACATCCGCTGCACCAGTCATGTGATTGCCACCGGCGGCAGCGTGATATACAGACCCGAGGCCATGCGCCATCTGGCTGAAACCTGTGTCATCGTTTATCTGGCCGTGGATCTGGATGTGCTCAAAACCCGGTTGTCAGATGTGATCACCCGGGGGGTGGCCATCTCTCCGGGAAAAACCATTGATGATTTGTACCGGGAACGGGTCCCTTTATATGAAAGGTATGCGGATCTGGTGGTGCATTGCAGAAAACAGTTTCCAGAGCAGGTGGCGAAACAGATCATTCAATCAATGCCAAAGGACAGAACCTGACCCGTATCATTGATGTATCGAATCTGTTTATCGGATCTGCACTTCCTGAACCGCGCCTTTGACAATGGATTTCAGCTCCAGGATCTCCTGATCCGAAAAAAAATGATCCGGGTTCTGTGAAAATTCAGAATCCATCATGGGTACGTGGCGGACACATTTCTGAAGCACATATTTTTGAGCCCCTTTGATCCGGCCGGCAATCTGTTCCATGATTTGGGCATT
>CALGAJ010000268.1 GCA_937951975.1 uncultured Desulfotignum sp. | reverse complement strand
CCCGCGACTTCGACCTTGGCAAGGTCGCACTCTACCACTGAGTTATTCCCGCTCAGCAAAAACGCAACTTATTTACTTTAAAAGACGTGTATTGTCAAGTGGATTGTTGAAAAAACCGCTGACAATAAAAAAAGCAGGAGGACAATGGAACAGGCGCTGGTCACAGGCGGTGGCGGATTTTTAGGCAAAGCTCTGGTAAAAAAACTGCTGGGTTACAATTACAAAGTCACTTCTTTTTCCCGGCAGCATCACCCGTCTCTGGCCCGGATGGGGGTGCCCCAGATTCAGGGGGATCTCACTGATGCAGATGCCGTCAACAAAGCGGTCACAGGGATGGATACCGTGTTTCATGTGGCAGCCAAACCCGGTGTGTGGGGCGCATATGACACCTATTATGCCGTGAATGTGACCGGCACGGCCCATGTAATTCAAGCCTGCCGGGTCCAGGGGGTGAAGCGCCTGATTTACACGAGTTCTCCCAGTGTCGTATTTGATGAATTTGATATGGAAAATGTGGACGAATCGGTTCCTTATCCGGAAACATATCTGGCCCCTTATCCGGAAACCAAGGCAATTGCGGAAAGACAGGTACGCCAGGCAGCCGCACAGGGACTGGATGTCATCATTCTCAGGCCTCATCTGATCTGGGGTCCGGAAGACAATCATCTGATACCGGGAATTCTGAAACGGGCGGGACGGCTGAAAATCGTGGGCCGTGCTGATGACCTGGTGGATACCATTTATGTGGATAATGCGGCCCAGGCCCATGTCCTGGCAGCCCGGAAACTTGAAGAAAATCCCTCTTTATCCGGAAATATTTATTTCATCAGCCAGGATGACCCGGTATCCAAATGGGTGTTGGCCAATGCGTTTCTGGACGCAGCCGGACTGCCGCCCATTAAAGGCCGGGTTTCCGCCCGAACCGCTTATGCGGCAGGGTGGTGCTTTGAAAAAATATACGGTCTGCTGGGTATCACCACAGAACCGCCCATGACCCGGTTTATGGCAAAAGAGCTGGCCACATCCCACTGGTTTAATATTACCCGGGCCAAATCAGATCTGGGATATTTTCCGGAAATTTCAACTTCAGAAGGGTTGCACCGGCTTAAGGCATGGCTTTCCCAAAATAATTGAAAAATACCCTGTCATAAGCCAGAGAGGTATTTGAATGTCCGGATTTGGTTTTCTCCGGGTATCCTATGGCAATAATGGATTCCACCGACATCGTTCCGGGTATGTTCAGCAGGTCTCTGATATACGCATCTGCGGTTTGACCCGGTGTGCGGTCCCGTTTGCGGATCTGTATCCAGCAGGATCCCAGACCCAGATCATGGGCTGCCAGGTGAATCAAGGTGGATGCTATGGCGCAGTCTTCCACCCACACGTCACTGGCATCTGTATCTCCGCAGACCACAATCCCCAGCGGGGCGTTTTTCAGAAAAGACGCACCGTGGGGTTTGGCGTCAGCCAGTTTTGCCAGCAGATCCGGCTGATCCACCACAATAAACCGCCATGGTTTGAAATCCCGTGAAGAAAAGGCTCTTAAGGCCGCTTCAATCAAATGCGCAATGGTTTTTTTATCAATGGGCTGGTCTGTAAATTTTCTGATACTTCGGCGGGTCTGAAGCTGTTTTAAAAACATGATTTCTCCTGACGTATTTCAAGGATACCGGGTTATATTGATATTTCCGCCGGCCTGGAGTTCATCGAATTTTTTTCGCAGAAACCGTTTGAAACGGTTGCGGGTTACCGGCCACAGCAGCAGCAGTCCCGCAACATCCGTGATCAGTCCCGGGGTGATCAAAACCAGACCGGCGATAAGAATGATCAGGCCATCAATCAGTTCTTCAGCCGGCATGATGCCCTGCTGCAAATTCATACGCACTTTAAGCATGGTGTACATACCCTGCATC
Source organism: uncultured Desulfotignum sp. (assembly GCA_937951975.1). GTDB lineage: Bacteria > Desulfobacterota > Desulfobacteria > Desulfobacterales > Desulfobacteraceae > Desulfotignum. Next base: position 2,369 of record CALGAJ010000268.1, on the reverse strand, counting down.
CTGGCCAGCCATGCCCCGGCAAATCCGGTGACAATCACCAGTAAAATCGTGTTGAGTCCGCCAATCACCGAACCCAGCTTGATGAGCAGATACAGTTCCACAATCGGAATCAGGGTGAAACACAAAAAAAGTTTGAGCAGCATAATGCATCCTCCAGAAATTATATATCTTTTAAATTATGGGAGTGAATTCAGGTTTGTCAAGACGTTGAAAATCGGTCAGATGGATGGAAGGGATATGCATTCCCAGACCCCGGGGACAGGCTGCCGGATAATGGAACGGCCCAGGATGTCAAGAAACCGGTACCGGGGGATTTCAACAGCCCCCATCCGGCACAGATGGTCTGTGGTCACCTGGCAGTCAATGAGATCAAATCCATGTTTTTCCAGATGACGGGCCAGGGCCACCAGCGCCGCTTTGGACGCATCCGGCTGAAAACTGAACATGGACTCTCCAAAAAACATGCACCCGATACCCACGCCGTACAAACCTCCCACCAGACGATCCTTATGCCAGGCTTCCACAGAATGGGCATATCCTTTGCGGTACAGTTCAATATACGCCTCCTGCATCTCTTTGACCAGCCAGGTGCCTTCATCCGGATCCTTTCTGGGGTGCGCACAGGCCTGGATCGTCTGTTCGAACGCCTGATTGACCGTCACGGTAAAATAATTTTTTTTTAATTTTTTTCTCAGACTCCGGGAAATCCGGATCCGGGAAGGATAAAGTACCAGACGGGGATCCGGAGACCACCATAAAATCGGCTCATTGTCTGAGAACCACGGAAAGATGCCATTCTGATATGCCAGTAAAATCCGATCACAGGACAGATCCCCGCCAATGCACAGCAACCCGTCGGACCGTGCCAGCCAGGCCGGTGGAAATTCCAGGCGGGTGGACAATCTAAACAGGGGCATTCAGTTTTTAAACTGATATGTCAATTGATCGTTTTTCAGTCCGATCACAATTTTTCCGCCGTTTGTCAGTTTGCCGAACAGAATTTCATCTGTGAGGCGGTCCTTGATCTGGACCTGGATCAAGCGGGCCAGGGGGCGTGCACCGAATTTCGGGTCATATCCTTTTCTGGCCAGGTAGGACCGCACAGACGCAGAATAGCTCACACGGATCTGCCGCGCTTTTAGCATCTGTTTGAGTTCATCCATATCCTTGTCCACAATTTTTTCCATGATGGCGGTGGACAGGTGATTGAATTGAACAATACCGTCCAGACGGTTACGGAACTCAGGGCTGAACGTCTGTTCCACGGCTTTCAATCCCCGGGTGTCACCGGCTGTTTCATGGGCTCCGAATCCGATGCTGTTGGCACTCATCTCCCTGGCCCCGGCGTTGGAGGTCATAATAATAATCACATTGCGGAAATCCGCCGCTTTGCCGTTATTGTCCGTCAGTGTCGCATAATCCATCACCTGAAGCAGGATATTGTACAAATCCATGTGGGCTTTTTCGATTTCATCCAAAAGCAGGACACAATGGGGATGTTTGCGGATGCCGTCGGTGAGAATGCCGCCCTGATCAAATCCCACATATCCGGGCGGGGCACCGATCAGCCGGGATACCGCATGTTTTTCCATGTATTCGCTCATGTCGAACCGCAGAAATTCGATCCCCATATGGGCGGCCAGCTGTTTGGCCACTTCGGTTTTTCCCACACCGGTGGGACCTGTAAACAAAAAAGATCCCACGGGCCTGTCCGGAGCTGCCAGACCGGCCCGGGACCGCTTGATGGCGGTGGTCAGGGTCCGGATGGCATCGTCTTGTCCGAAAATCACGTTGGAGAGACGTTCCGGCAATGATTCCAGATTGGCCTTGTCGGTGGCGGTTACGGATGTCACCGGCACCTTGGCGATTTTAGCCACAATGGTTTCAATGTCCTTGGGTGTGACATTTTTGCGGTTGGCAGCACCTTTGAGGCGCAGATATGCCCCGGCCTCATCCATCACATCAATGGCTTTGTCCGGCAGAAACCGGTCATTGATATATTTGTCGGACAGATACGCGGCCGCTTCAATGGTCTGATCTGAATAGTTCAAACCATGATGCTCTTCATAATAGGGCCGCAAGCCCAGCAGAATCATACGGGTATCTGCCACACTGGGTTCGGAAACTTCAATTTTTTCAAACCGCCGGGAAAAAGCCCGGTCTTTTTCAAAATGGTTTTTGTATTCTTCATACGTGGTGGTGCCGATGCACTTGATATCCCCGGAAGAAAGGGCCGGTTTCAGGATATTGGAGGCATCCATGGAGCCGGAACTGGTCGCACCCGCCCCCACCACGGTATGAATTTCATCAATGACCAGCAATGCGTTCTCTTTTTCTTCCAGGGCGGTGATCACATCCTTGAGCCGCTG
>CALGAJ010000267.1 GCA_937951975.1 uncultured Desulfotignum sp. | reverse complement strand
TCTATGTTGATAGATATGGTACTGGTTTGAGTACATAGCGAGTACACGGAGAAGATACAAGAACCCTATGGATTGGGGGTTTCAAAAAATGAATCCGGAAATTTGAGTACACGAGAGGGGGCACCATGGCAACAAAATTCACGCAAGGCCGGGTTGATGGTTTTTCATGCACCGGGAAAAAGCCGGTTTTCATGTACGATTCACACACCAAAGGGCTGGGGCTGCGGGCCACGCCAGGGGCCAAGGTGTATATCTATCAGGGGCGAATCGGCAGCAAGGTCATACGGTTCAAGATCGGCGACGTTTCGACCTGGACCCTGGATGATGCCAGGGCAGAAGCCCGGCGGATTCAGGCAATGGTTGACCAGGGCATCGACCCCAGAGAGGACAAGCGGGAAAAACTGGCGGAGATCGAGCAGCGAGAAGCCCAGGAGAAAAAACAGGCTATGACGGTCAGGGCCGCGTGGGATTCTTATATTGAGGCACGCCGGGACAAATGGGGGGAACGCCACATTTATTCCCATTATGACCTGTCCAAACCGGGTGGACAAAAAGCCAAACGGGGAAAGAAGAAAATAAAACCCGGCCCCCTTGCACACTTCATGGATATGAGGCTTGCCGATATCACCACCGCCAGGGTGGAGAAATGGTTGAAAAAGGAGGCCCCAAAGAGGCCGGCACAGATCCGGTTGTCCTTTTCCCTGTTTCGGGCTTTCCTGAACTGGTGCGAAACTCAGGAACAATATAAAGGGATCGTAGAGCCGGGAGCCTGCGGCGGACACCTGCGGCGCGACCATGTTCCCAAAATGCAAAGCCGTGATGACTGCCTGCAAAAAGAACAGGTGAAAGCATGGTTTGAGGGGGTCAAAAAACAATCCCCGCAGATGGCGGCATACCTTCAGGGACTGCTGCTGACCGGAGCCAGGCGGGGAGAGCTGAAGGCGTTGACCTGGAATCAGGTTGATTTTCAGTGGAACAGTATCGAGATTCACGATAAGGTGGAGGGCACCAGGATCATTCCATTGACCCCGTATCTGGCCCAGGTGCTCCATGCCCTGCCCAGGCGTAACAAATGGGTTTTTTCGAGCCCAACGAGCAAATCAGGCCGGATCGAAGATCCTACAAGATCCCACAAAAAAGCCCTTGAAACCGCCGGAATACCGCATTTAACCATCCATGGGTTAAGGCGTTCGTTCGGCACCCTGAGCGAGTGGGTGGAATGCCCTATCGGGGTTGTCGCGCAGATTATGGGACATAAACCGTCAGCCATTGCCGAAAAGCATTACCGGCGGCGGCCGCTGGATCTGCTGCGGATGTGGCATACCAAAATTGAAAAGTTTATCCTGGACCAGGCCGGTATTGTTCAGCCGGAATCCGGCCAGACAGGGTTAAAGGTTGTGGGAGATTAATCCAGTTTCCCGGCCATAGGCATGGCCTGATCAGTCATGCCGAAAACCCGGACCCCTGAACCGGGTCTGGCCGGGATCAAACCTTTCAGGGTTGTGCAGGGGGCAAAGCATGAATCACGAAGACCAACAGCACGTTGAAGAAATAGCCTGGGAAGTCAATCAAGTGGGGTATATTGATACTCGAGAATTGTGCCTCATATTGGCTGAAAATTCGGAATATGACGTCAATGGCTTGATGCAAGGATTGGGGATTGACACCAGGTTCTTTCCCAAACAGAAAGGCCAAACTCCTTACAGCGAACGGGTTGGAAAGTGGCATTATATCATTCAGAAACTGGTTTCATGGCCCGTCGCTAAGCAAAAGAAAAGCTATGTTCCGCTTTATCGTTCTTCAAACGGAGAATGGCAGTTGATCAGTGCGGATGAAAGATTCCGCAAGCATATCCCACACGAGCAGCTTCCAGGATTGACGGACCCTAAGAATATCCAGTATGCGTTTTTCAAATTGACGGACCTTGAGAAATGGTTCACTGAGACCCTGAAAATTCCATTTCCCGACTGTCTGACCCCCAGGGACACCGACGACACACAGGACCAGGTGGCAATAGACCCCAATAAGTGGCAATTTCGGTTGACTGATGATGCCAAATGGCAGATCGATTTTAAGGGCCGCCGATACAGTATTGATGATGAGAAGCCTGTACGATACATGATCCCTCTTATTAAACAG
>CALGAJ010000266.1 GCA_937951975.1 uncultured Desulfotignum sp. | reverse complement strand
CAGACAAGCCATTGTGGATCAACTGATCGATCTGGTGGGTAAAGACCGGGTCATTACCGACGAGGCGGTGCTCAAAGAAAACAGCGTGGACCGGTACAGAAAAGTGCAGTCCGTGTTCGGGTTTTATGAACTGCCCCTGCCGGCGGCGGTGGTAAAACCGGCGGATGCGGACCAGGTGTCGGCCGTTCTCAAATTTGCCGATCAAAACGGTATCAACTGTGTGCCAAAAACCGGGGGATCCGCCACCGAAGGCGGGCTGGAAACCATTGTCAAAAACTCTATTGTCCTGGATGGGTCGGATATGAACCGGATCATGGAGATCAATCCCACCGCCATGCTGGTCACAGCCCAGTGCGGGGTGAACCTGGAGGTGCTGGAAAACCAGGTCCGCCGGCAGGGTCTGACCACCGGACATTCCCCCCAGTCCAAACCCCTGGCCATGATGGGGGGGCTCGTGGCCACCCGGAGCATCGGCCAGTTCTCCACCCTGTACGGCGGGATCGAGGATATGGTGGTGGGGCTGGAAGCGGTGTTTCCCGGCGGTGCGATCACCCGGATCAAAAATGTGCCCCGCCGCGCCTGCGGTCCGGACATCCGGCACGTGATCATCGGCAACGAAGGGGCCTTGTGCTTTATCACGGAAATCACCCTCAAGCTGTACCGGTATTATCCGGAAAACAACCGGTTTCTGGCGTATGCCATGAAAGACATGTCATCCGGGTTCAATCTTCTAAGAGAGGTGATCACCGCTGGATACCGGCCTTCCATGGCCCGGCTTTATGATTCCCAGGACGGGGCCCAGCACGGATTTGACCAGTTTGCGCCGGACCGATGCGTGCTCATGTTCATGGCCGAGGGGCCGGCGCCTCTCACCCGGGCCACGGCCCAGGGCATCGAAGAAATAGCGACCCGATTTCCGGGATGGGCCCCCATTGACGGAAAAATCATCGAAAACTGGTTCAATCATCTCAACTGGGGACCGGAAAAGGTGATGGAAGAGCGGGAATTGATCAGAAAAACGTTGAATACCGGATTTACCACTGAAGTGTCCGGCAACTGGGATGTCATTTATCCCATCTACAGAAATGTTCTGGACCGGATCCAGAATGATTTTTCCCATGGAGAGGATCTCACCCTGCTGGGGGGACATTCCTCCCACTCCTACCAGACCGGCACCAACCTGTATTTTGTGTATGACTACAACATCAAGGGCTGCCCGCCGGAACAGGAACTGGAAACCTATCACATCCCGCTCAATGCCATGATCGTGGAAGAAACGCTGAAAGCCGGGGGTTCCATGGTCCACCACCACGGTATCGGCAAGTACCGGACGCCCTGGACAAAACAGGAGCACGGCAGCGCCTACTATATTCTGGACCGCCTCAAGCAGGTGTTCGATCCCAACGGCATCATGAACAAAGGCACTATTTTTCCTGTGGACCAATGAAACTGACCGTCTGTTTCAAGACAATCTGCGATTACAGTATGGTACCGGCCAAAGACTGGCAGGTGAAGGGGCAGGGTCCGGTGGATTCAGGGTTTGCCAGACAGGTATTCAATTGTTATGAGGAAAGTGCCCTGGAGATGGCACTGGCCTTAGCAGACCCGCCCCGGGCTTTTGAACGGCACCTGAAAAACCGGATCAGGGAGGGCAGGGACCACAACGCTGGAAAGACACCCCACATTGAACGGACCGCCCTCACGGTAGATGACCAGGGGGCTGATCTGTTTCTGCGCCATCTGTATGCCGTGGGATTTGACCGGGCGGTCCGGGTGGCACCGGATGCAGATCCGTGGTTTTCCCCCCGGGCCGTGGCGGAAATTGTTGCTGCCTGGGCAAAAAGATCCGAAAATCAGGACCTGATGATTTTCGGACCCCGGGGCGGGGCAGGGGAGCACGGCCAGACCGGACCTCTGGTGGCGGAAATGCTGGGATGGCCCTGCCTGATGTCTGTTGCAGGTCTGGATTTTGATGATAAAGGAGAGTTACAGGTTTTGTGCCGGACACCCCGGGCCTGCCATGTTCATGCCGTGGTCCCGCCCCTGGTGCTGGTGATGGGCAATGCCGCAGACCATGACCGCCTGCGGATTCCCACCATCAAACAGAAACTGTCTGCCGGAAAACAAAAAATCCAGGTGATGACGCCGGCGGACCTGTTCCTGACAGGGCTGGATCCGCAAAAAAAGGATCCTTTGCCGGTCCTGCACCCGGTGCCGGCATCCACCCGGGCCTGCACCCTGATAACAGGACACAGCCCGCAGAAAAAAGCCCAGCAGCTGTTTGAAAACTATCCGGCATTGGGGCGGATACCGGGAGTGGGAAAAAAGTCATGATGACGCCAGAAGCGATGAACAGGACAAAAGTCATGACCGGAACAGCGGTGCTGACCGGGGATATCCGGGATATGGAAGCCCGGGCCGCGGATATGGTGCCGCTGTTGTCTTCTCTGGCCGGGGTCCTCTCCTCTCTGGAGCTGTGGATGGGGTACACAGGACCGGCCCCGGAGCGTTTTCCAGAATGGCCGGTGCGGTTGACTAAAGTGCACAGGATGCCTCTGTCCGATGCCGGCGTGCCGGATCCGGTTCTGGATCTGCTGGCGGACAAACACCGGCAATCCCCCAACGACCTGTACCTGTTTGCCGGCAGTGATGACGGAGACTGCCTGGCCACCCGGCTGGGATTTCGTCTCCAGGGACAGACCTGCCTCCAGGTTCAGACCGGCAGGATGCGCTCACCCGACACCCTGACCCTGGACCGCCTGGTTTACGGCAGCCATCTGCAGGCCCGCCTGGTGCTGGACCAGACGCCCTGGTGTCTGTCAGCAGCCGCCACCGCCGGTGTGGACCTCAAATGGACCCGGGATCCCGGGTGCCGGGTGACAGACCTTTCAGATATGGATATGGCACCCCTGCCATGGATCCGATCCACCCGGATCATTCCGGTGGCGGTTGAGGACGGGCTGGCAGGGGCCGACCGGATACTGGTTCTGGGAAACGGGGTGGGGTCTGCATCGATCCTGGAACAGATGAAGCCCGTGGCCCGGGCCTTGAACGCCCGGATCGGGGCCACCCGGCCCGTGGTGATGAACGGGTGGCTGCCCATGGACCATCTCATCGGGGTGTCCGGAACCATGGTGGCTCCGTCCCTGTGCATTGTGGCCGGAGTGTCCGGCACCGGTGCATTCAGTGCGGGGATCCGTCAGGCCGAATGGATCGTGGCCATTAACACGGATCCGGATGCCCCGGTGTTTCAGTCAGCCGACGTGGGCATTGTGGATGACCTGGTGCCGGTACTGCTGGAACTGGCCCAGCTGATTCAGACACAGGAACCGCAATGACCTCCCTGATCCAGCCGTTTGATCCGGCCCGGCACACGGAATATCTCCGGGATGAGTCCCTGCGGTCCGGCAAGGCCGACACCATTTCTTTTCCATCGACAAAATCCCAGATCAGGCAGGTGTTGACACAGGTCTCTGACCGGCAGATCCCGGTCACGGTCCAGGGCAGCCGCACCGGCATTGACGGCCGTGCCGTGCCCCATACCGGCCATATCCTGAATCTGTCCGCCATGAACCGGATCACCGACATGACCCTGGATTCAGCCGGGAATTACCGCCTGAAGGTCCAGCCCGGGGTGATCCTGGCGGACCTGGTCCGCCAGACCGCATCCCGGCGGTTTGACAATGCCGGCCAATGGGGCCGGTCTTCTCTGGCCGTGCTGGAGCGGTTTCAAAAGGATCCGTCCCCGTGGTTCTGGCCCCCGGACCCCACTGAAGATACGGCAACCATCGGCGGCATGGCCGCCACCAATGCCAGAGGAATCTGTGTCCATGCCTATGAACGGGCCCGGCAGCACATCCGGGCAGTGCAGGGAGTGAATATCCGGGAAACCTTCCATAAACTGAACCTGAAACAGTCCCAGGATGCCTTTCTTAGCGGTGACAACGGCCTTGGGATAATCACGGAGCTGACCTTGCAGCTGATGCCGATGCCCCCCCAGATGTGGGGAATGGTGTTTTTTTTCCCATGTCCGGATCAGGCCCCTGAATTCATTGACCGCCTGAAATCAGACCCGGTATCATCCGGTGACTTTGGCAGGACAATCATGGCGGCCATGGAACTGATGGATTCAAAAACCCTGGAGATCATTCACAGGTTCAAAAAAGCTCATCCGGTGTTCCGGTCCATGCCGGCGGTGGATCCCACTGCTGCCGGGGCCGTGTACCTGGAACTGCACGGAAGCAGCGAACCGGCCATGACAGACCTGGCAGCACAGCTCATGGATGCGGCGGAACAGGCCGGAGGCGATGCAGATGCCTCTTTTGCCGCCACCTCCCATGGGGATCTGTCCCGGATCCGGCTGTTCAGAAAGGCCGCCCCCCATGCCGTGAGCCATGTGACCGCCGGTGTCCGGCAAAAAGATGACCGGATTTACCGGCTGGGATATGATCTGATCCGGCCTGACATGTCAGTGTCTGAGCAGGTGCAAAACCTTGAAACCGACATGGCCGATACCGGGGTGTCCGGGATCATTTTCGGACATGCGGCAAATTCATGCCTGCACGTGAACCTGGTGCCGGAAAATCATGATGAATTTATCCGGGCAAAGACCGTGATCCGGCATTGGGCCGATCAGGAAAAATCCGGCACAAACCCAAACAGCAACCCTGCATAAGGAGCAATGGATATCCGATCATGGCTGATACCTGTCTGATGGGCGTGGATGTAGGCACCCAGAGTGCCAAAGTGGTGATATTTGATCTGTCCGGCACCGTGGTGTGCGAAGCTTCGCATCCCTTGAGACCCATGGAGATACCGGCCCCGCAGCAGGCCATCCATCCGGATGACGATTTGTGGGATGCCCTGAAAACAGCCCTTAAAACCGCCATGGACCGGTTTGAAGGGCTGCCGGGCAGACATGTCAAGCAGATTGCAGCCATGGGTTTGTGCGTGATCCGGTGCTGTCTGGCCCTGGTAAAAGAAAACGGGGATCTTGCCTATCCTCTGATCTCCTGGATGGACAAGCGGATGAACGCACCTTATACCTGGGAAAACGCGTTCGGCCATGTCCGGTATGTCACCACTTCATCCGGATATATCACCTGGCGTCTGACCGGCGAACGCAAAGACACCTGTGCCAATTATATCGGATACTGGCCCATGGACCCGGATACCTGGGACTGGAGCCCCCGGGACAGGGACTTTTCCCGGAATCACCTGACCCGGGATATGGTGTTTGATGTGAAAAAACCCGGAGAGATCCTGGGACATGTCACCCAAGCGGTGGCACAGATCACCGGACTGCCTGAAGGACTGCCTGTGGTGGCCACCGCCCATGACAAAGCCGTGGAGGCCCTGGGGGCCGGGGCACTGGACCCGGAAAAGGGCCTGGTTTCATTAGGCACCTATATCGGCGGCATGGTCCACGGCCGGGAAAACAGGACCGATGCCGCGCATTTCTGGCCGTTTCCCGCGTCAATTCCGTTTCAGTACATCTATGAATGCATGGGGGTTCGCCGGGGCATGTGGACGGTGTCCTGGTTCTGCGACCAGTTCGGTGACGGGGTCGTGAAAAAGGCCCGGGATCAAGGCCTGCCCGTGGCTGAGTGGTTCAACCGGGAAGCAGCCCGGGTTCCGGCCGGATGTGACGGGCTGGTGACCATCCATGACTGGGCCCCGCCAAAGGAGGCTGTGTTCAGAAAAGGGGTGATGTTCGGATTTGACGGCCGTCATACCCGGGCGCATATGTACCGCTCCCTTTTAGAAGGCATTGCCCTGACCATGAAAAACCACATGGACCCCATGGCCCGGGAACTGAAATGCTCTTTCAAACTGCTGGTGATCTCCGGGGGCGGGGCCAACTCGGATCTGTTCATGCAGATTTTTGCCGATGTGTTCGGGATCCCGGCGTGCAGAAATCAGGTGAAAAGCTCCGCCTCCGTGGGATGTGCCATCAATGCCGGTATGGCTGTGGGGGTGTTTGGTTCCTATGAAACAGCGGTTAAAAAGATGGTGCATGTGGGGGAAACATTTGAGCCGGATATGGGGTGTCACCGGTTTTATGATCGATTGAATCAGACCGTGTATCAGACCGTGAACCCTTGTTTTGACCCGGTACTCTCCCGGTTGAGCCGTCTGGTGGATGACAATCCGGACAGGGGACAGGCATCCCCGGCATGAAACCCGGAAGATAATCGCAGAAAAGACGGGTAAAAATATGGCATCAAGTGATACCGGACCCAGTGAAAAAAAACAGGCGGCCCTGGAGCAGAAACTGGAAAAACTGGGGATCCGAAAAAGCGATCTGGAGGAAAAATTCATCAAATCATCCGGCCGTGGCGGACAGAAGGTGAACAAATCCTGTTCAGCCGTGTTCCTTCGGCACAAAGCCACCGGTCTGTCGGTCAAGGTGGGCAAGCACCGGTCCCTGCACCTGAACCGGTTTCTGGCACTGCGGGCCCTGGCTGAAAAAATCGAAGCCCTTCAATCCGGCAGACAACCTTCGGATATATCGGACTCAGACAGAAAAATTCAAAAACAGAAACGCCGGCGCCGCCGGAAAACCCGGAAGAAACTGGCTGAACCACCGGAACAAAAAGATCAAAGATGAATGATTTCTATATTTGTATCTGCAATCATGGCCAGTCCCATGGCATCCACATAATTGAAGATCTTGTCCATTCGGGAGTTGACCAGGGCCGCATCATTGCCCACCACGGCGAACCCGATCTCAGCCCATTCATGGCTGTCGTTCCGCCCGGTTTCTGCTGCGGCCGCCTTGAACTGGTTCTGAATCCGGGCCACAGTGGATCGTACAATACTGCGCTTGGCCTTCAGTGAGTGCACATCAAACAGGCGCAACCGGATCCGACCGCATCCCACCACCATGACAGCGTTTAGAATGCCCCCAATTGACAGGGCTTGATACGCAGGTCAATTTTTTTGCAGACAGCGCCCATATCCATGCGGCTCATTTTAAATTCTCTGGCAATATCCCAGCAGGCTTTGCAGGATATCCGGCCTTCTTGGGTCGCACTGTCCAGGCGCAGCTTCAGGTCATCCGGCACCTGGATATCTTCATCCGTTTGTCCGGATCCCGGCGTATGCCCAAAAAGCCCCAGTTGACACTGAACCAGCCGCAGTTCCATCAAATCCACCTGAGCACCGACCTCTTTGGGAGACATGTTGAGATCGGATGCGGCCCTGTGAGCTGCAGCGCAGGTGATCTGGTTTTTATCTTTGAGCTTTTCCAGTTTTTCCGCTACCAGGGAGTTGGTTTTCAGATGCGGGTGTTTGCCGGCATAATTGCCTTTATCTTCATGTGTCATGTTTATCTTTCCAATGGGTTGGGGTTGGTGTATAAAAAATAAATTATAAAATAAAATTTGCCGACAATAAAGGATTATCATTCATATGGCACAGCCAGTTTCCTCTTCCGGGTTTCAGGTGATCTATATCGCTTCCTGCGGGGAGGGGATCAACGCCTTTCACCTGGTGGAATCCACCCTGATCCAGTTCCCCCACAACAAAATCACCATTGTCAAGGTACCCCACATCCGGTCTGAAGTTCAGGTGGATGAGCTCATCGATAAAGTCAAAGACATGGAAAGCATTATTGTGCATACCATTGTCAAGTCGGATCTGCGGCAGTATCTGACCCGACAGGGCATGGCGCACAAGATTGTGACCATTGATCTGATGGGGCCGGTGCTGTCAAAGATTCAATCTTTTCTGAACCAGGCCCCTCTGGAAAAACCGGGGCTGTACCGGGAAAGTCATCAGGTGGATCTCAAGCAGGTGTCTGCCATTGATTTTGCGCTGGCCCATGATGACGGCTTGAACCCGGAAACCCTGGATGAAGCGGAAATCATCCTTCTGGGCCTGTCCAGAGCCGGCAAAACCCCGTTGTCCATGTATATGGCGGTGCTGGGATGGAAGGTGGCCAATGTGCCGTTCGTGCCGGGAGTTCCGTTGCCGGCCATTCTGGATGAGGTGGACCGGCGCCGGATTTTTGCGTTGAACATCAATGCCAAACAGCTGCTTTCCCACCGCAAAATGCGGCAGGAAAGCTTAGGGGTGACGGAAATGAAATCCGCGTATGCGTCCAGAAAAAAGATCGAAGAGGAAATTTTTACCGCCCACCGGTATTACATTGCCAAAGGTTACTCCATTCTGGATATCAGCGACAAACCGGTGGAAACCAGCGCCGAGGAAATTATTGAAATGATCACCCGGCGCTTCAAGGCAGCGGCCCATTTGAGTTAATCATTCTCCTGAATGGCCGCCTGGGCCGCAGCCAGCCGGGCAATAGGCACCCGGTAGGGGGAACAGGACACATAGGTCAATCCCGCTTTGTGACAGAATGTCACGGACGCCGGATCTCCGCCATGTTCGCCGCAGATTCCCAGCTTGATTTCCGGCCGGGTTTTTCTGCCGCGTTCAACAGCAGTTTCAATCAGACTGCCCACGGCTTCCTGATCCAGGGTCTCGAACGGATCCGAGTCTAAGATGGCATGATCGATATAGTCATTCATGAATGATCCAATATCATCCCGGGAAAATCCGAACGTCATCTGGGTCAGATCATTGGTGCCGAATGAAAAGAACTGGGCGTCCTGCGCCATTTTATCCGCAATCAACGCCGCTCTGGGAATTTCAATCATGGTGCCGAACAAATAGGGGATCTGTTCCAGTTTGTAGGCCTTTAAGATATCCTGATAAGAATCATCCACGATTTGTTTGACAAAGGTCAGCTCTTTTTCATTACAGGTGACCGGCACCATGATTTCAGGCATCGGGTGCTTTCCTGCAACGATCAATTCTGCGGCAGCCGTGAAAATCGCATTTATCTGCATCTGCGTTATTTCAGGAAATGTGATTCCCAGACGTACGCCCCGGTGACCGATCATGGGGTTGGATTCCTTGAGCATCTGGCTTCGTTTGATCACTTCTTCCAGGTCAATGCCCAATGCTTTGGCGATTTCCAGCTGGTTGGCTTCCGACTGGGGCACAAATTCATGCAGGGGCGGATCCAACAGCCGCAGGGTCACGGGCAGATTGTCCATCACGTCCAATGTGTTTTGAATTTCCTGTTTGACAAAGGGAAACAGTTCATCCAGGGCTGCCTGGCGTTCATCCGTTGATTTGCTTAAAATCATTTTCCGCAGCAAAAACAGGGGCCGGTCTGAATCAGCCCCGTAAAACATGTGTTCCGTGCGGAACAGCCCGATGCCCTGGGCCCCGAATTTCAATGCAGTGGCCGCATCCTCCGGTGTATCGGCATTGGTCCGCACACCCATGGTCCGGTGACGGTCTGCAATGGACATGAATTTTTTGAACTTGGGATTTTCCAGTGCGTCTTTCATTTTCAGCTGACCGTCATAGACAATACCTTTGGTACCGTTTAACGTAAACACATCCCCTTCATTAAATACCCGGGTTCCTACCTGTACCTGACGGTTTTTTGCATTTATTTTCATGGCACCGGCGCCGACAATACAACATTTTCCCCAGCCTCTCGCCACCAGAGCCGCATGGCTGGTCATACCGCCCCGGGCCGTAAGTATGGCGGACGCGGCCCGCATGCCTTCAATATCTTCCGGGCTGGTTTCTTCCCTGACCAGGATGACTTTTTCACCGGTTTTGGCCATCTGAACCGCATCTTCAGCCGTAAAAACGATCTTTCCCCAGGCCCCTCCCGGACCGGCCGGCAGGCCTTCCGCCACCTGAACCGCTGTTTTTTCCTCCTGGGGGTCCACAATGGGGTGCAGCATTTCATCCAGGGATTTGGGATTCAAGCGGCAGATCATGGTTTTTTCATCGATCATCCCTTGTTCATACATGTCCATGGCCATATTCAACGCAGCCGTGGCAGTCCGTTTGCCCACCCGGCACTGGAGCATATATAACGTGCCTTCCTGAATGGTGAATTCGATATCCTGCATATCCTTGTAATGGGATTCCAGTTTATTTCTGATATCATACAGCTGGTCATACAAGCCGGGCATAGCTTCTTCCAAGGAGGGCAGGTGCTGGTTTTGCATGTTTTTGGTGTCTTTGTTCAGGGGGTTGGGTGTGCGGATGCCGGCCACCACATCTTCGCCCTGGGCATTGACCAGCCATTCGCCGAAAAAATAATTTTTCCCGGTGGAAGGATCCCGGGTGAATGCCACGCCCGTGGCGGACGTATCCCCCATGTTACCGAACACCATGGCCTGGACATTGACCGCGGTTCCCCAGGCATCAGGAATATGCTCGATACGGCGGTAGGACACGGCCCGTTTGCCGTTCCAGCTTTTAAACACCGCCCCGATGGCGCCCAGAAGCTGTTCCCAGGGATCATCCGGAAATTCTTTTTTCAAATACTGGGAGATTTTCTTTTTGAACCGGTCACACAGGGCCTGCATGTCTTGTAGCGAGATATCGGTATCATGCTCATACCCTTTGTCATTTTTCAGGTTGTTCATCATCATTTCCAGGTTCAGGCGGATGCCCATTCCGTCTTCGGGCACCACCTGATTTGCTTTTTCCATGACCACGTCGGAATACATCATGATCAGACGGCGGTAAGCATCATACACAAACCATTCATTCCCGGTTTTAGCCACCAGCCCCGGAATGGTGGTGGAACACAGCCCCACATTGAGGATGGTTTCCATCATCCCCGGCATGGAACTTCTGGCGCCGGACCGGCAGGAAACCAGCAGCGGTGCATGCGGATCACCGAATGTCATTCCCATCCGGGTTTCAATATGACTCATGGCGGTCATGATTTCCGATTCAAGCGTATCCGGAAACCGCCATCCCAGATCAAAATAATGGTTGCAGCATTCGGTTGAAATGGTGAACCCCGGAGGGACCGGCAGGCCCAGCCGGGCCATTTCCGCCAGGTTGGCCCCTTTGCCGCCCAAAAGGTTTTTCATGGAAGCATCCCCGTCTGTTTTATCAGGGCCGAACTCATAAATATATCTGGTCATGATTTCCTCGTGTTGTTTGATAACCGTGTTAAAGAACGTGTTGATCTAACTATGCAATATTGAAAAATCAAGTCAAGAGAAATCTCATATTTATAAAAATCTTCACCAATGCTATGATGTTTCACTTGTAAAAAAATAAAAATTCAAAATCGTCAGAATTGGAACAGATACCATACATGCTGAACATTGAATCCATTGTCAAGGGATTTGGCAGTCAAGAACTGTTCGATAATACCAGTCTGCAGATCAATCCCGGGGAACGGGTCGGACTGGTGGGCAGAAACGGCCATGGAAAGACCACGCTGCTGAATATGATTGCAGGCATTGATCATCCGGATGACGGAAACATCACGTATCCCGCCGGATACCGTTTAGGCATTCTTCCTCAGAAAATTCAGTTTTCTCAGAACAGTGTGCGGGATGAAGCCATGACCGGTCTTCCGGTCCATGAAAGAGATCAGTACTGGAAAGCGGAAAAAATACTGGCAGGACTGGGTTTTTCCGAGTCGGACCTGGACCGGGATCCGGGGCAGTTTTCCGGGGGATTCCAGGTGCGGCTGAACCTGGCGAAAGTGCTGGTGTCCGAGCCGGATCTGCTGATTTTGGATGAACCCACCAACTACCTGGACATCACTTCCATCCGCTGGATCACCCAGTTTCTGACCGCCTGGCCCAGAGAAGTGCTTTTAGTGACCCATGACCGGGGGTTCATGGACCATGTGGTCACGCACATTGCCGGAATCCACCGCTGTAAAATCCGGAAAATTGCCGGGAATACCGCCAAATATTACGACCAGGTGGCCCAGGATGAAGAAGTGTATGAAAAAACCAGACAAAATGAAGAAAAACGCAAAAAAGAGATCGAAACCTTTATCAACCGGTTCCGGGCCAAAGCCCGGCTGGCCAGTATGGTTCAGTCCCGGGTCAAGACTCTGGAAAAACAGCAGTCAAAAGAAAAACTGGAAAAACTCAAAAACCTGGCATTTTCCTTTAATTATCTGCCGTTTTCCGGCAAACAACTGCTGCGTGTAGAAAATCTGAATTTCAGCTATACCCCGGACCGTCCATTGATCCATCATTTTTCTTTGACCGTTCAACCCGGGGACCGGATCGGTATTGTCGGCCAGAACGGCAAGGGAAAGACCACCCTGGTCAAACTGCTCACCCGGCAGCTCGATCCCGTGTCCGGGACAGTCACCTACAATCCCGGGGTGTCTCCCGGATATTTTGAACAAACCAATGTCTCTTCGTTGAATGACAATCAGACCATTGAGGAAACCCTCATTGATGCCCATCCGGATTTTGACCGCCAGGCGGCCCGAAATATCTGCGGGGCCATGATGTTTGAAAAGGATGCGGCATTGAAGAAAATCGGCGTGCTGTCCGGCGGAGAAAAATCCCGGGTCATGCTGGGCAAGCTGTTGCTGACCCCGTTGAACCTGCTTTTGCTGGATGAACCTTCCAACCATCTGGACATCGAGGCCTGCGATGCGTTCATCGACGCATTGAACGCCTTTGAAGGCGCCGTGATTCTGGTGACCCATAACGAGATGTTTCTTCATACCCTGGCCAATCGTCTGGTGGTATTCAAACAGGATCAGATCAAATTGTTTGAGGGCAGTTATCAGGAATTTTTAGACAAAGGCGGGTGGGACCAAACCGCTGGAACCGATGCTGCTGAATCCCGGACCCAGTCCCAGGGATTGAGCAAAAAAGCCCTGCGCCAGAAAAAATCAGAAATTATTGCAGATCGCTCCAAAACTCTGAAACCCATCCAAAAAAAAATCACCCAGATTGAAGATGCCATTGAAGCGTGTGAAATCGAAATCAAATCCGTCAATGATTCATTGTTAACCGCCTCACAGGAAGGGGATGGAGAAGCCATTCAGACATTTTCCAAACAACTGGCTGATCTTGAGGCCCGGGTGGAAGCTTTTTTTCTGGACCTGGAAAAAAAAACCCGGGAACTGGATTCAATGAATCAACCATTTGAAAATCAACTCAAAGAACTGGAAAGGCCGTGATTTATGATGGACAAAAAAAAATTCGCATTCTATTATGGCATCGTTCTCATTGCCGTTGGACTCGGGGTATTCTACCGGATACCGACTGTCATGCCCCAGGTGGCAGCCATTGAATTCTTCAGCAACAAGCTGGGCCTGGTAAAATTCTGTTTCTATGTACTGGGAATCTTTCTGGTCATTGCCGGTGCCATGCGGGTATATAAAAATTATAAATAAAATCAAGGATGGGAAACAGAGGCATTAAATGGTGACATCATTTGCAAAAAAGAAATCCAGCCTCACCTCCACCATCAAAGACCAGTCAGAGGCGGGAAAAACAAGGATCGGTGAAATCCTTTCAAAAGAAGGCCAGATCACCAGCCTTCAACTGGAAGAAGCGCTCAACGTTCAGAAAAGAACCGGTGAACGTCTCAGCACCATTTTACTGGCCAAAGGATATATCGATCCGGATACCATCATTAATGTTCTGGGCCGATTGTATAATTATAATGTCATTCGATTTTCTGAAATGACGTCCGATCCCAAAGCTCAAAAAATTCTTCCGTTTGAATGGGCGAAAGATTACATGGTGTTCCCGTTGAGCCTTAATGAAGATGAGCTGTCTGTGGCCATGGTGGAACCCACCGATACCCGGGTGGTAACGGACCTGCACAACAAAACCAAAAAAAATATTCATGTGTACGTGACCACGGAGAATGATATCATCCAGGCGTACCGGGATTTTTACAAAATCAGTGATGATGAGTACAAAAAATTTCTGCATTTTGAAGAAGAAACCGAAGATGACTCCCCGGTTACTTCGGTGGAAGATTTCGGGTCTCTGGTATCGGAAGCGGCTGAAGAGGTGGAGGTCAGTTCAGCTGAAAAAGATGACGATCCGGATGAATTTCTGGCTTCAGACGCACCCATTATCAAACTGGTAAACGGGATTCTGACTAAAGCCATCAATGACGGGGTATCCGACATTCACATCGAGCCCTTTGAAAAATCATTCCAGGTGCGGTACCGGCTGGACGGAAGCATGTATAAAGCCATGAATCTGCCGGTCTCCATTAAAAACGCAGTGGTCTCCCGGATCAAAATTCTGGCATCTTTGGACATTGCTGAAAGACGGGTTCCCCAGGACGGCCGCATCAAGCTGCGTTTAGGCAAAAAAAAATCAGTGGATTTCCGGGTTTCGACATTGCCCACCCTGTTCGGGGAAAGTATTGTCATGCGTATTCTGGATCAGAGTGCGTTGAGTATTGATCTGACCCGCCTGGGATTTGAATCCACCACCTTTGAAATGCTCAAACGCTGTATTTCCCGCCCGTATGGCCTGCTGCTGGTCACCGGCCCCACCGGGTCCGGAAAAACCACGACCCTGTATTCCATTCTCAACCGGCTCAACAAAGACGATATCAAAATTCTCACCGCCGAAGACCCGGTGGAGTTCAACTTCAAAGGGATCAACCAGGTGCCGGTGAGAGAAGAGATCGGCATGACCTTTGCCGCAGCGCTCAGAGCCTTTCTGAGACAGGATCCGGACATTATCATGGTCGGAGAGATCCGGGATCTGGAAACCGCGGAAATCGCCATCAAAGCGGCCATGACCGGCCATCTGGTATTCGCCACCCTGCACACCAATGACTGCCCCTCCACTATCGGCCGGCTGGTAGATATCGGTATTCCTGCATATATGCTGGCGGCTTCCGTGACCATGGTGCTGTCCCAGCGTCTGGCCCGGCGCCTGTGCCCGGAATGCAAAAAAGAAGTCACAGGGTATGATCCGGCCATGCTGGAGACGGAAGGATTTTCAAAAAATGAGATCCCGGATCTTAAAATTATGGGACCCAACGGATGTCCCCATTGCAACGGCACCGGATACAAGGGCCGGGTCGGGCTGTATGAACTCATGGAGGTGACCGATGAAGTGGCCAAGGCCATCAGTGCACAGGTGTCCGAGGACCAGCTTCGCAAAGTGGCGGCCCAGGAAGGCATGGTCACATTGAGAGACGCCGGCCTTCACAAGATCAAAGAGGGGGAAACCTCTTTTGATGAAGTGGTGAAAAAAACCGTGATTACCAAGGAATCGCTTCCTGCCTATCTGATAAATCCGGATCTGGAGGTTTATGAGGATAAGGATGTGATCATCCGGGAAAACAATACGGACATCGATTTTTTCAAACTGATCCAGGGGGCTGTGTATGTGGTGAAAGGGGGCAAAAAAATTGCCGAAATCACCCAGCCGGGAGAATATTTCGGTGAGATGGCCGCCATTACCAGAGATGCCCGGTCTGCGTCCATCATTTCCAAGGGACGTTCGAAAATCAAACGGTTTCCAGGAGACAAACTCGAAGAGGTGATCGAGAACTACCCGGAAGTGGCCAAACATCTGTTCACGGTCCTGGCGGCCCGGCTCCACCAAACCGACCGGCGCCTGGTGTCCATGATCAACCAGATCAGGAAACCCGTCTCCTGATATCCTTGGAATCCTGCTTTACCGCCGCTTTGGAGGAACCGTCTTTTAACGGCTTGAAATACCGGTCTTTTTCACTGTAGATGCAGCCGCAATAGGACTGGCGGTACATGCCCAGCGCTTTTGATGCTTCAATGCCCTGTTTCCATCCCTGCCTGAAATCGTAATAAAAAAATGTCACGCCCGTCTCTTTTGCCACGGCCGCACCGATCTCCTTTATCAGGGAATGATTCTGGAACCGGCTGTAAAGCAGGGTGGAGGAAAACGCATCAAATTTTCCTTTTCGGGCCACTTTGGCTGCGGCATACAACCGCGCATGGTAACAGTACCGGCACCGGTCCTTTTCCCGGAAAACCACGGACTGCAAAAAATTTTCCAGCTGATAATCCGGCTGCCAGATCATTTTAATCCCCTGATCATCTGCATATTGACGCAGGGTATCTTCCCGTTTAAGACATTCGGTATACGGATGGATATTGTGACGATAAAAAAATCCCATGACCTGAATGTCCATTTCTCTGAGTACCTGCAACGGATAAATGGTGCAGGGTCCGCAGCAGGTATGCAGCAGCAGCTTCATGACCGGGTACCGAAAATAGCCGTGCCCACCCGCACCAGGGTGGCCCCTTCCTGGATGGCCACGGCAAAATCATGACTCATGCCCATGGACAGATGAGTCATGGCATCTTTATTTATACCGGCGTCCCGCATCTGTTCCCGGATTTTTGCCAGATGCCTGAAATAGGGACGGGCATGTTCGGGATCTTCAAAATAGGGAGGCATACACATCAGCCCCTGCAGTTCAAGATGCTCAAATTTCGTTACTTCCCCGGCCAGATCAATGACCTCATGGGCCCCGGCCCCGGACTTGGTTTCCTCTTCTGCGATATTCACCTGGAGCAGGATTTTCTGGCGTTTGTCAATTTTTTTTGCCTGTTTGTCAATTTCCTTGGCCAACTTGAGTTTATCCACTGTATGGATCAGATCAAAATACTGAACCGCAAACCGGGCTTTGTTGGACTGAAGATGACCGATGAAATGCCACCTGGCGGCCTGTCGGCCGAGGGCATCAATTTTGTCCACCGCTTCCTGGATATAGTTTTCCCCTAAATCAGAGAGACCGGCATCAATGGCCTGGTGCATAGTTTGAGCCCCATGTTTTTTGCTCACCCCCACCAGGGTGATATCCGCCGGGTTTCTGCCGCAGTCGGCAGCAGCGGTGTGTATTTTTTCCTGAATCACCGCCAGGTTGTCTCGGATGCTTGTCATGATGCTTGTCCTTGAAATTGTATCACCCCTAAAGAGACCAGGGTCTGGATCACTTCACATACGGGCAGGCCCACCACATTGGCCCAGGAGCCGCAAATTTCTTTGATCATGAACGCTCCCAGCCCCTGAACTGCATATCCGCCAGCCTTGTCGTAGGGTTCACGCGTGCCAGTGTACCAGAGAATTTCCTGATTTGTCAAAGTCTTGAACACCACCCGGGTTTCAACGGCACAGGTGATGATTTTATCCTTTGTGTAATGCCCCACGGCATATCCGGTGAACACCGAATGGATGGCACCGCTGAGCATTTGAAGCATGGAGACGGCCTGGCCGGAATTTTCCGGCTTTCCCAGAATCCTGCCGTCTTTGACAACAATGGTGTCGGCCCCGAGTACCCACGCCTGTTTGCGCTGCTGCATCACATGACACGCTTTGGTTTCAGCCAGGGTTTTGACCACTGTTTCCGGTGACAGACCGGGTACCGGAGTCTCATCCACATCCGCGGGCAGAATTTCCAGATCCAGCCCCATTTGTGTCAACAGGTGTCTGCGGCGGGGCGACCTGGATGCCAGCACCAGTTTGTGTTCATCCATCCATTTCATGGAGGGATGATTTAACAGAAAATCCTGCTTTTGACAATGCCCGGGCGCTGGGCTGATGGTTATTTTTGGGTTGCCAATCCCAGACAGCGTGCTAAACTGGGCCGGTCAATCATAGAGGAATAATTGAAATGAACCCGTCGTTATCCGGAATATTGTTCGGCCTGGCTGCCTTTGCCTCCTGGGGATTCCTGCCGGCTTACTGGAAACAGATGCAGGCGGCCCAGCCGTTTGAGATTCTGTGTCACCGTATTGTCTGGTCCTGTGCGTTTGTTTTTATCATCCTGTGTGTTCAGAAACGGGGCAAAGAAGTGGCCCAGGTGTTCAAATCCCCGGGCCAGGTCAAAGGACTGGCCCTCAGCAGCACTTTGATTGCAGCCAACTGGTTTGTCTATATCTGGGCCGTCAACTCCGGCCGGGTGCTGGAAACCAGTCTGGGATACTATATCAATCCCATGATCAACGTCCTGCTGGGGTTTGCCCTGCTGGGTGAGCGGTTCACCCGGTTGCAGTGCATCTCTGTGGGGTTTGCCCTGACCGGCGTGATCTATTCGCTGCTGGCATATGGGAAACTGCCTTTGTTCGGTCTGACCCTGGCAGTTTCCTTTGCCTTTTACGGGTATTGCCGCAAACGCATTCAGGTGGCGCCGCTGCCCGGCCTGTTTGTGGAAACAATGATTCTGATGGTCCCGGCACTGGCATATATCCTGTTTCTGATGGGAAAAGGAGATTCCCTGTTTTTCAAAGATCCCGGACTGACCCTGTGGATGATCGGAGCCGGGGTGGTCACTTCTATGCCCCTGCTGTGGTTCGCTGCTGCTGCCAAACGCCTCAAACTGTCCACCATCGGGATTCTTCAGTACCTGGCCCCGTCCATTGCCTTTACACTGGGGGTGTTTGTGTATAAGGAACCGTTCGCCCTTCACAGCCTGGTCACTTTCGGTTTCATCTGGGCCGGCGTGGCCCTGTATACCCTGGAGTTCATAGCACACCATCATCCTCAGGAACCGGGCAGGGGCAGTGTGGCGCAGGATCCCTCCCGCCGGAGGCTCAGCCGTACCGCAGGCGGCCGGAACCGAATCACCGCCGGTGGTAAACGATCATAGCTCAATTTTATATTCTGTTTCTGTTATAATCTTTTTTTCAGTGTCTGCATTCTTTCCGGCGGAGAGGTGCCCAGTTCAGCCTGTAATATCGCTTTGCATTGGCGGTAGATGCCAAGGGCCTCTGTTTTTCTGCCCATGCCGACATAGGTCTGCATGAGCCTTGGGTATAAGGATTCCAGCAATGGATCCATTTCAAGGGCTTGTCTGCAACAGTGAATGGCTTTTTGCCATTCATCCTGATGCTCCAGAATATCGGCAATTTTCAGAATGGCGCACAAGAATTTTGATCTCATTTTTTCACGTTCCGGAATCACCCATGAAGCCTGTTCTTCAGGAAGAAATGGACCCCGATACAGCAAAAGAAGTTCATTTAATAACTGCAAAGCTGTTTCCACATAATTTTGTTTTTCAATGTCCTTGTCAATTCTGGAACAGCAGGATGCAAAGGCACGGGTGTCTGTCCAGACAACAAACGCATCAAACCCAAGGACCCCCTGTTTGTGAACAATGGCATTTTTTCTCTCAAGCATTTTCCTGAGACGGTGCAGCGTGACTTTAAATGCGTTATACGCAGCATCGCCCTCACTGTCCGGCCACAGCGCATCTATAAGGGCATGTTCCGCAACATTGGTACCGCCTTTTGCCAGCATATATTTGATCATTGCCAGAGGTTTCTGCTGTGCTTTTCGACCAAAATGCAGGATATCTTCCCCCAGAAGTATTTTAAATCTGCCAAACGTTGAAATGCTTATGGGCCATGGCCAGTTCGGAATGTTCAACGGAGGGGTTTCAGGGATCAGGTTTTGATCTCTGATGAGTGTACGCACATATTTTACTTCGATATCGTTTTTAAGGGCATGGGCACACAAACGGGCCATCTCTTTGGGAATCCAGCTGAAACCATACCGGTAATTCCATATCATGCCCAGGTACAAGGCTTTTCTCAAAATTTTCTCGGCCATGGCTTCCGCCTTTTTGTCCAGTAAAAAAGCGGCCAAGGTGAGAAGTGCCATGAATTTGTCCTGGACTGCTCCAAAGCGGTTGCAGAAACGGAAACACTTTTTCAGATGTGTTTCTGCAGTTTTTTTTCACCCTGGGCATAGTACATTTTTGCCATCAGTAGATGGCCGCTTGTCAGCATCATCCTGGTTCCGCTCTGAGTCGCTTTTTCAAAAAATGCCAGGGCATGATGCCTGCACTCGGTGATATTTTCAGTTAAAAGGTGCAGCCAGAAAAAAGCATAATGATACAGACTCTGATTCCAGAGTCCCTCGCGGCTTAGATTCGGTGTCACTTCTTCCAAAAGTTTCTTTGCAGTATCGTATCTGCCAAGGCCCATGGCACAAAGGGCGCCATGGGCCCGGAGTCCTAAGAACAAAAGACAGACACCGGTCTCTTTTTCCACTTTCATGGCCTGGCGGGCAGCAGTCAATCCCTTCTGAAAATCGGCACTGAGCCATGCATGAAAGGTTTTTAAATCCAGAAAAGTGATATATGGCAGGGGTGCTGCCGTTTTATGGGTCACTCCCTCAAAGATCTTGAGAAGGTGCTCAGCGGCACAGAGATCTCCCTGTATCATTCTCAAAAAAATAAGCGAAGAAAAAATCTGAAGTGCGAGGTTCACATCATTTGTTCCATGAAGCACCTGCCACGCCCGGTCACTCCATTTTTTTGTGTCAGCTGGATCATCACCTCCCAGGATCTGGGCAAGAAGCATGGAGGCTGTAAGTTTCTGGATCACCTCCGGTGAACCGGACATCCCGAAACGTGCTTCCAGAATCCGGCATTTTTCAAAATACCGGTCAAATTCCCTGAAAGTATTGAACTGAAATGAGATGGCATCCAGGATGCTGGACAAGACCATAAAACATCCTTCCGGATCTGATCGTGCTTCAAATATGTCGAGTGCTTTTTGAAGAAACATTTTTGCCTGGTCAGGGGCAGTTGGGATTTTGCATGCCCCTTTCCAGAAAATAAGCCATGGTTTTGTTATAAAAATCTCATGGGGAAACGTATCAATCCATGCCTCGATTGTCTGAACACGGCCCTGGGACAGGAGCATGGGTGCCTTGTCAAGAATCAGATCCATGGCCTTCATAAAATGGTTTGCCCGGATATATAAAGTGATGGCATCTTCTGATTTTCCTTCTTCTGCAAGAATGGATGCGGTTTGCACCAAAAGTTCATCCTGTTCGGAGAAGGAGAAAAATAAAGGGGCCTTTTTTTGAAGAAACTCCTGAAACAACGGATGAAAATGGTATTCAGGGGGATTGTTCATGGAGACAAAGGTAAACCCGTTTTTTTGGGTCAAGATCTCAAGCACACGGCATGCCTTCGTTCCTCCCAGCGTCTGGGCAGCATTCTGGGAAATCCGGGATGGATAAGATAATTTCACAAGAATGGTCTGGATCTCAGGCTCAAGGTCGTCAAAAATGGTGGAACCAAGATAATCAAATATTTCGTCCGGCGTCTGGTGAACGAGCAGGTGCGGTTCCATATCGTCATAGGCTTGTTTTCTCATCAGTATCAGCATCAGACCGGCAATCCATCCATCGGTTTTCCGGTGCAGATCTGAAATGACGGTGTCCGGGTATTTTGTATCTGTGAAACAGTTGGTGATCCCTTTGACTTCTTTTTTTTGAAAACGCAAATGATGCCAGTTCAGCACGCACAGGGTCCGGTTGGCCCTTGACCGGGCAAATACAGCGGGTGGTTCTGTCCGGCTGCAGATGATGATGCTGATTTTGCTCTGCAGTATGTCTATGGCATTGCACAGAACTTGATGAAGCCGGGAATCTTCTCCTACTGTCTGATAGTCATCCAGAACAAGCGCAAAGGGATGGGGCAGGTGTTGAGAAAACAACTGAAAAAACCGGTTTGTAAAAACAAAAATTTTTGGAAAAAATTCCTGACCCAAAAGGGGTAACCGAGAAGATGTGTCTGCGGAAATTTCTTTCCAGGCCTTGCCCATGTAATAAAAAAACGAGGCAATATCTGTATCTGTCTGGTCAATACCATACCAGATGCAGGGGATATCAGCTGTTTCCAGAAAGCTGTTGATGAGTGTGGTTTTGCCGGAACCTGCCGGTCCGCAGATCCATAGAGCACTGTTGCCCACGGATTGAGACAGAATGGAAAACAGACGGCTTCTGGGGTAGGTCTGTTGTAATTTGGGGCGTACAAGCTTTCCCGGAAAGATTTCATCGGGCAGACCCGGCCTTTTAACCATAGGGGCTCTCCACTTGGTCTTTGTGTATGTTAGGCCAAGATTGGGAGATTCAGGTTCAAAAAAAGAAAGAATTTGAGCAG
>CALGAJ010000265.1 GCA_937951975.1 uncultured Desulfotignum sp. | reverse complement strand
GTGGGCGCGGTGGCGGACACGGCAGCCCATGGCCTGACCTTTGGCATGTTCACGGCCATCGGCGGGATTCTGGGTGCGGGATCTGCCATCATGGGCGGCCGCCGGGTGGCAGACAAAAGCCCGGCCGGCATCCGTCTGGGAGGCGACCGGATCCAGGTGGGACCCAATGAAAATCCGCAGTTTCTGTATATCCTTCTGGACCGGGCGTTGATCTATTACAGCCATATCATCAACCGGCCCCATGGCCGGCGGGGGGTAGAAACCATGACCGACGTCACTAAGGACACGGTTAAAAAACAGGGGATTGTCACCGGCCTGACCCAGGCCCAGCGCCAGGTCTGTGCCCGGTATTTCAAAGCGGTCAAAGGCCGGAAGCGCATCAAGCACAAAAAAGCGGAACTGGCATTTGCCGTGCTGGTACAGTCGCTGCTCGATGATTTTTCACGAAAAACAGACTGAAAGGAACCTTTAATTCATGTTGTCCCATCTGTTCAGCCCGATCCGTATCGGGAATCTCACGGTGAAAAACCGGCTGATGATGTCTGCCATGAGTATTAATTTCGGGGTGGATGAGAATTGTCATGTGACGGACCAGCTGACCGCCTATTTTGTGGAACGGGCCAGAGGCGGGGCCGGCATGATGCTGGTGGGAGGCGGGGGGGTGCATCCCGGAGGCCAGGAACTGCCGGATCTGCCCCAGATGTACGAGGACGGCTGTATTCCCGCACTTAAACGCATGGTGGATCAGGTCCGGCCTTTCGGGACCCGGTTCGGGGTCCAGCTCATGCACGGGGGTCGACAGTCTTATCTGCCGGAAAAAGTGGCCCCGTCCCCGATTCCGGCCCCGGCCGTGGTAAAAGGTGATGTCCGGGCATTGACCGTGGCGGAGATCCGGCACCTGACGGCCTGCTTCGGGGATGCGGCCAGAAGGTGCAGAGACGCGGGGTTTGATTTTGTGGAGATCCACGGGGCCCACGGATATCTCATCAACCAGTTCATGTCTCCCAATGCCAACATCCGCACGGATGAATACGGCGGCAGTTTTGAAAACCGGACCCGGTTTCTGTTCGAGATCCTGGCCGATATCCGGGCCAAGGCGGGAGAGGATTTTCCCGTGGGTATCCGCATCAACGGCAATGATTACATGGAAAACGGATGGGAACTGACCGATGCCCTGACCCTGGCACCGCTGCTGGAAGCCGCCGGCATCGCCTATGTGCACGTGTCCGCCGGCGTGTACGGATCCACGGAACTGACCATTCCTTCCATGTACACCCCCCAGGGTTGTTTCGTTCACCTGGCCGAAGCGGTGAAACAGGTGGTGGATATTCCGGTGATCACGGTGGGACGGATCAAGGATCCGGTTCATGCGGACCAGATCATTGCCGATGGCCGGGCCGACATGGTGGCCCTGGGGCGCTCGTTTCTGGCCGATCCCCAGTATCCGGAAAAAGCCCGGACCGGACGGAGTGATGAGATCCGGCCCTGTGTGGGATGCTGCCTGGGGTGTATCCATGCGGTGCTGGCCAAGGAACCCGGGGGATGTGTGGTGAACCCGGATGTGGGCCGGGAGTATCTGTTGACATCCGGGGGAACCGCCGGTGACCCGGCCGGGTCTCCGGGCAGGCCCCTGGACAGGACTTCAGTCAAGCCCCCGGTGCGGGTTCTGGTGGCCGGGGCCGGTCCGGCCGGCCTGGCTGCGGCCCGGGAATGCGGCCTGGCCGGTCATGAGGTGGTGATCTGTGAACAGAAAGACGGACCCGGCGGGCTGCTGGGCCTGGCAGCCAGGGCCCCGGGCCGGGGCGAGCTGGGGGATATCCTGAGATTTTTCGACCGGGAGCTGGCACGCCTGGATATTTCCGTCCGGTACCAGACCCCGCTGACACAGGCGCTGCTTACGGAAATCTCTCCGGATCATGTGGTCCTGGCCACAGGGTCAATGCCCCAGATGCCGGTGATCAAAGGGCTGTTCACCACATCCATGCACCTGATCACCGGGGTGGATGTGATGGCGGGCACGGAAACGGCCGGACAACAGGTGATGGTCCTGGGCGGGGGCATGGCTGGCCTGATTGTGGCGGATTTTCTGGCGGACCAGGGAAAAACCGTGACCGTGCTGAACCGGAAAAAAAGCTTTGCCGAGGAGATGTCCTCCAATGACCGGTACTATCTGCGGGAGCGGCTGAAAAAAGGGGGCGTCACCTTGTACAAGCAGGTTGCCATCCAGAGTATTACCCCGGACGGGGTGATCTTTTCATCCAAGGGGGAAAAACAGAGCCTGTCCGGTTTCGACACCGTGGTGATTTCAGAGAAATTCGAGGCGGTGCGGGCGGCAAGATCTTTTGAAAAAACATCTGCCGCCCGGTTTCATGTCATCGGCGATGCCAGATCCCCCCGGCATCTGATGTACTGCATTGCTGAGGCCCGGGAACTGGCTGCCGCTTTCTGAAGTGGCATCCGTGTTTCCGGTTATTCAATCTCAAACGCCCGTTCCCCGTGCAGGGCGCTGTCCAGGCCGGTCCGTTCATCCTGGCCGTCCACCCGGAGGCCGCCGCAGACCAGTTTGGTGACAGATACCACGATCAGGGTGGCCACGGCGGAAAATGCCATGGTGGCGATGATGGACACGAACTGGGTCCAGACCTGGACGGGGTTGCCGTAAAACAGACCTCTGGCACCTTCGGTGACGGACGGAGAAGCGAACAGCCCGGTGGCCAGGGCCCCCCACATGCCGCACAGGCCGTGGATCCCGAACGCGTCCAGGGAATCGTCATACCCCAGCTTTTTCTTTAGAAAGACCACCCCGTAATATCCCACAGCCCCGGACACCAGGCCGATGATCAATGATCCGGAAAGGGTGACGAATCCGGCGGCCGGGGTGATGGCCACCAGCCCGGCGATGACGCCCGAGGCCAGGCCCAGCAGGGTGGGTTTGCCGCTGATTTTCCACTCCAGGAACAGCCAGGTCAGGCCGGCGGCGGATGCGGCCGTGTTGGTGACCAGAAACGCGGAGGCGGCCACGCCGTCGGCAGCCAGTTCACTGCCGGCATTGAACCCGAACCATCCGAACCAGAGCAGGGCCGCGCCCAGGGCGGTGAACGCCACGGATGAGGGGATCATGGGTTCCTTGCCGTAGCCGTTGCGTTTGCCCAGGACCAGGGCCAGAACCAGCCCGGACACCCCGGCATTGATGTGCACCACATTGCCGCCGGCAAAATCCAGGGCCCCCATGTGGTGCATCCAGCCCCCGCCCCAGACCCAGTTGCACACCGGTGCATACACAAACGTGATCCAGAGAACGGCAAACACGATCCAGGCGGAAAATTTCATCCGGTCCACGGCGGAACCCAGGATGATGGCCACGGAGATGCAGGCGAATGTCATCTGAAACACCACAAATATCAGGGTGGGGATGGTGCCGGACACGGAGGATGTATCGATGCCGGCCAGAAACAGATGTCCCAGGCTGCCGATCAGGGGGGAGGCGCTTTCGCCGAAGGCCAGGGAATACCCCCATCCCACCCACACCAGGCCGGCCAGGCAGTAGGCGGCAAAGGTCATGGCAATGGTGTTGAGCAGGTTCTTGTACCGGGACATGCCGCCGTAAAAAAGCGCCAGTCCCGCCGGGGTCATCATCATGACCAGGGCCGTGGACATGGTGACCCAGGCCGTGTCTCCGGTATCGATGGCGCTGTCGGCCGCAAAAACAGACACCGTGCTTGTCAACAACAGGGTGATAATCATCAGGCAGTATTTCAGTCCCATGGTACATCCTTTCATTATCTGGTTATGTGGGGCAATGTTTGAATTCCTGCGCTTGTATTGAGCAAATCATATGCCATAACCGGAAAATATCCGGGCCTGATGATATAACCCCCTTGAATTTAAGAATTAACCTGCGGCAATAAATAATAAGTCTGATTGTTGCTGTAATGGTTTAGGGTCATTTATTACATTATTGTGTATAAAAGCTCCTTTTTTATACACAATAATGTAATAAATTTTATTTGAAAATTAAAAAACCCTGTATCTGAACAACGAAATCCAGATACAGGGCCCTGTGTATCAATCCGAAGGAAGTGTTTTGAAACCGACGATCAGGATGGTCAGGCTGATGACAATTCCCAGTATAAATGACGGGGTGAATCCGAAATCATCGGGCGTCTGTAATTTGATCCCGCCTTGAAGTTCCCGTTCAGCACTGTAGGAAGCTTCGATTTCCGTGTAAAAATATGCACCGGAGTCGATGTTCCTGGTCTTGATGACTTCCACGATCTGATTGAACACCGGGATGTGTTTTTCTCCCCAGGGGCCGACCACCGTGGCGAACCCCCACAGGCAAAAAAACGTCAGGCCGATGATGAGCCATCCTTTTTTACGGGAATGTATTTTTTCAGGTTCCATGATATTTTCCTCAGGTTGTTTATAAGTGATGGATTAAATGGTGGCCGTCAGTTTCGGGAATATCAGGTAAAACACGATATACGCCATGGTCAGGGTCAGACACAGGTTGAAACTCTGACCGAACACATAGAGAATCAATGGTTTTCCGCCTGAAAAATGTTCTTTCAATTCCCTGAAATTGGTGGCCAGACCGATGCTGACAAAAGACAGGGTAAAAAACCATCCCCGGAACAGGTCGCTCATGCCCTTGATGGCGCCCTGGTCGATCATGGTGCTGCCCAGGCCGCTGATCTGGCTGTTGAACGAACTGTAAATCATGGAAAAAATCAC
This sequence comes from uncultured Desulfotignum sp., assembly GCA_937951975.1. GTDB lineage: Bacteria > Desulfobacterota > Desulfobacteria > Desulfobacterales > Desulfobacteraceae > Desulfotignum. The sequence goes on along the minus strand of CALGAJ010000265.1, from coordinate 8,188 downwards.
GGATGCGGCCATGAATCCCAGAACGAATTTGGGGAACCGGTACCAGATTTCCATGACACCGACCTTGTTGCCGGTTTCTTCGGCTTCCACTTTGGTGGTGAAGTACACGGCCACGCAAAAGGCCATCACACCGATGAGCACATTCTGGATCATCTTGATGGTGGCGGCCACGTTCAGGGCTTTTTCTCCTAAAAACGCACCGGCGGCCGCCACGGCGCCTGTGGCGTCAATGGTGCCGCCCATCCAGGCGCCGCCCAGGATTTCCACCTTGTCCGCCGGGAAAAATCCGTGGATCACCGCCGGCATCAGAATCATCATGATGGAAGTAAAAACCAGAGACAGGCCCACCGCCAGGGTGAGTTCCTCTTTTTTGGCCTTGCACGCGGATGCCGTGGCAATGGCGGCCGACACTCCGCACACGGACATATCCGAGCAGATGGTGGCATTCAGACGTTTGGACGGAATCTTGATGATTTTCTGTCCCACCCAGTAGGTCACCAGCCAGACAATGGGGGTCACGACCCAGGCCACGAAAATACCGGCCGTGCCGATGGTGATGATTTTTTCAAACAGGATTTTGGCCCCCAGCAGCACCAGACCGGTTTTGATGTAAAATTCGGTCTGCACGGCCGGCATCACCCACTTGGGAGTACCCACGGTATTGGATATGAGCATGCCGAAAAAGATGGCCCAGGCCGCATATCCGATCCCGTAATGCTTCATGGTGGCCTGGCTGGCCGCCAGATGGGTCAGAACGCTGATGGCAAAAATAAAACCGAATGCGATCATGAACTCTTTGAAGGAATTGCCCATGATTTTCATGCCCACCCCGAAAAATACGGCAAAACAGATCCCCAGAAAGATCAGCCATCCCACCCGGTTATAGGGTTTGGCCGCATCCATCTTGGATTTGGCTTTGCCGGTTTTCAAATGAGCATTCCGCCAGTCCTGGATGGCCTGTTTGGCTTTGGCATTCAATGCCGCACTCTGGAATCCTTCTGCTTCCGCTATTTTTTCCGCAGCCAGTGCGGCAGCCAGTGCCTGATCCGACACGGCTTTGGCTGCATCGTATTTTTCCATGGCTTTGGCTTTTCTGGCATCCGCTTTTTCCTGGGACAGATAAAATGCTTCCACCGGGTTGGCAGCCCAGCCTTTGGTTTTGGCTGAAAAGGTTTTGAGCCATTTGCCGGCCGGCGTACTGGTGGCTTTTACTTTGGACTTGGCATCAGACAGCTGATACCAGGCCACGGTTTTAAAGGCATCCGTCCGGTTGGCTTCCCGGCTGTACTGCGCTTCCACTGCCTGAAGTTTGGACTTCAACTCGCCGGCATGGGGAAAATAGATCACCATGCCGGCAATGAGAATGAAAAATCCCAGCCAGATGGCCCACCAGTCTTCTTTTTTCCACATTTCCGACCATTCCCATTTACCCACATCCCGGACAATTTCCGTATTATCCGCCATTTGGTTTTCCTCCTTGTCCATGTTATTAAAAGTCATAAAAAATTAAATATCCCTACTCGGGTTGCTTTCCGGTCCCCTGTAGAGCAAAAGGTGTGCCGACAAAAAGACAAATCAATAAAACCATTTGAATACAGTCGGTTAGAATAAAAAAGGGTCGGTATGACCGTTCTGAAACTGGAAACTGAAGTTGACGTATATGCATCCTTGAGGACGCAGTCCCGGATCTGCTTGCAATTTCGGGCAGTATTCTTTATGTTTTCACGTTTGAATTGAATTGGAGAATGCCCATGCCGTCCCGGACGTTTAATTTGAGATTTAAATTCATCACCGGTCTGGTGGTGTCCATCCTGTCTTTAGGGGTGTGCATCAGCCTGATCATGTATTTTCATATCAATTCCATCATGGAATCGGAGATCAGCCAGCGGTCCCAGATGCTGCTGGCCCAGTCGGATGCGGTTCAGGATTATGTGAAAACCGAGCTGCGGCCGGAAATGTTCGACACGCTTTCCCAGGGGCGGTTTGTTCTCAAAGCCATGTCCTCCTCCTATATATCCAGGGAGATCATGGACCGGCTCAACCTTAAAGATGCCTCCCGTTATCACTACCGCCGGGTGGCGGTAAACGCCAGAAATCCGGTATCTGAACCCAATGACTTTGAATCCGGACTGATCCGGCATTTCAGTGAAAATCCCGGGGCCGGAATCTGGGAAAATACCACCCAGGTCAACGGAGAAGACTATCGCCTGGTGGCCCGGCCGGTGACCTTCAAGGCATCCTGCATGAACTGCCACGGAAATCCGAAAGATGCACCGGAAGAACTCGTGGATATCTACGGAGATACCAATGGATTTTTCCACACGGCAGGTGAAGTGGGCGGTGTGGTGGTGGCCGGGTTCCCGGTAGCCATGATCAAGAGCCCGGCCAAAGAACTGACCTTGCAGTATCTGATGCTGTATCTGCTGGGGATTTTCTTTTTTGCCGGTTTGATCAGTCTGTTTTTTGACCGGCTGGTCATGAAAAACCTGCAGGACCTGTCCCGTATTTTCAAAACCCGGTTTTCCGGAGAAGCGGAACAGGGCATCATTCAGAAGCTGGCCCAGAAAGATGAGATCGAAGGTCTGATCGAAGGCGTGGATGAACTGGCCGTATGTCTGTCCGATGCCCGGACAAAACTGGAGGATCACACCCAGAATCTGGAAAAAATGGTGGAGGACCGCACCCTGGAGCTGGATCTCAAGGCCAGAAAGCATCTGGGAGATGTGCGGCTGTTTGTGGATCTGATCAACGGGTTCAGCGGCGCGTTGACAGTCCGGCAGCTGGTGTCGGCTCTGCTTGAAAGTGTGGGAAGACGGTACCGGGCCAAAGATGTGGTTTACCACTGCATGGTGTCGTCGGAAACCTATTATGCCTGGAAATCCCATGGAGAAAAACCGGAACTGCCGGCTAAAGCCCGGGATCTGCTGTGGAAAAATGAGGTGCTGTTTTTTGACCGGGCGCTTTTTATTCCCGTGAAATCGCTGGAAAGCCACTGGGGCATTCTAAGGCTGGTCTGGAAAGACACCCCGAACCCGGAGGAGCTGGATACAGATGTTCTTCTGGCCTTGGGCCAGCAGGTGGCCGTACTCATTGAAAACATCCATGTGTTTTCCAGCATCCGGTCCCAGCATGACATGCTCCAGTCTGTTTTTGAAGGCATCAGTGATCCATTGCTGCTCATTGATGAGGATTGCCGTATCATCATTACCAACCAGGCCGGCCACGACATTCTGGGACCGGGGAAAAAAGCGGAACAGGAAGCGGCACTGCGGGCATTTTTGTGTACCCATGTGTCCAAAAACGAAGACTGCAGCATACTGAACCATGTGGCCCGCACCGGTCAGCCCGTGAGCGAGGAAATTTACACGCTGGATGACCGGTATTTTGACATTGATCTGTATCCATTACCCCGCCGGGATCAGGCCCGGCTGCAGATGGTGCTTTATGCCAGAAACATCACCCAGGAAAAACAGATGGCGGACCGGATGCACCAGGCCGAGCGGTTAGGGGCCATCGGCAAGCTGGCCGCCGGCGTGGCCCATGAAATCAACAATCCTTTGGGGGTCATTCAGTGCTACACCGACCTGGTGCGGGATGCGGTGACGGATAAGGAGATCGTGTCCGACATTGATATCATTTCCAAACATACCCGGGCGGCCCAGAAAGTGGTTCAGGATCTGCTGACCCTGGCCCGGCCCAAAAAACCCATTTCCGGCACCTGTGACCTGAACCAGGTGGTGTCCCAGGGAATCGAGGTGTTCAAGGCCCAGGCCGTGTCCAGAAATATTCATATTGACACCCGCCTGTCCGATCCTTTGCCCCGGGTGAAATGCGACGGGGCCATACTGGAGCAGATCCTGACCAACCTGTGGCTCAATGCCGTGGATGCGCTCCAGGAAAGCGGCGACACCATCACCATTGAAACAAAACCGGCAGAATCCGGCCAGGTGCTGTTGCGGATTGCAGACAACGGACCGGGCATCCCCGACATCGTTAAACAACGGATTTTTGATCCGTTTTACACCACCAAGGAAGTGGGCAAAGGCACCGGCCTCGGTCTTTCCATTGTTTACGGGTTTGTGTCAGAACTCAACGGCCGCATTGTGGTGGATACCGGCGAGCAAACCCGGTTTGACATCTACTTACCAACGGTTTCTTCAGATCCGGAACCTTTTGACAGGAAAAAGACATGACCCCTTTCAGCATCGGCGTGGTGGATGATGACACGGATTTTTTAAAAGGCATTATCCGGCACCTGGAAAAACAGTTTCACACCTACGACATTCTGGGGTTTTCTTCCGGTGAGGCGGCCCTGGCCGCATTTCAGGAAAAAGAGATCGGGGTGCTGCTGTCGGATTTGCGGATGCCCGGCATATCCGGCCATGAACTTCTGACCCGGGTCCTGGCGAAAAATCCATATGTCTGCGTGATCATGATCACCGGGTTCGCCACTGTGGAAAATGCGGTTCAATCCCTGAAAACCGGGGCCTGGGATTTCATCACCAAGCCGGTGGAGCGTCAGTCCCTGTTTCATACGGTGGAGCGGGCCATCCAGCACTATGCCCTGGCCCGGGAGAATCAACGCCTGAAATCTCTGGTTTCCGGGTTGAACACCACGGATCAGAAATGGGAAAGCCGGGCCATGAGCCAGGTTCAGGAAAAAATAAGCGCCATGGCCGTGACCGATTATACGGTGCTGGTCACCGGAGAATCCGGCAGCGGAAAAGAATTTGTGGCCAGAGAGATTCATCGGTTGTCCCGGCGCAGCGCATCCGCCTGCCATGCCCTGAACTGTCCGGCCATTCCTGAGCCCCTCCTGGAAAGTGAGCTGTTCGGCCATGTCAAAGGAGCGTTTACCGGGGCGGAACGGAACCGGGACGGTTTTTTTATGGCTGCGGACAAAGGTACCCTGATCCTGGATGAAATCGGTGACATCAGCCTGCCCATCCAGGCCAAGTTGTTGAAATTTTTACAGGACCGAGAAGTCAAACCCGTGGGTTCCAGCCGTTCCAGGACTGCGGACGTGCGGATTATCGCTCTGACCAATCAGGACCTGCCCGCCCGGATCCAGAACAAAGCCTTTCGAGAGGACCTGTACTACCGGCTCAATGTTCTGTCCATTCATGTACCGCCCCTGCGGGAACGGCAGGAGGATATCCCGAGGCTGGTGCGGCGGTTCATGCTTCAAACCTGCCGGGAGATGAACATGGACCCCATGGAAATCGAACCGGCCGCCATGGCCTGGCTGTCCTCCCAGCCCTGGCCCGGGAATGTCCGGGAACTGTTGAACATGGTCCGGCGCCTGGTGGTGTTTTCCAACGGCGGACCCATTGACAGCGCATTGATCCGCCTGGTGGGGGGGGCTTCCGACCCTGCCGCCGACATGGTTTCACCGGATGAACCGGTCCCGTATAAAATTGCCAAAAAACAGGCCCTGGATATTTTTTCCCGCACCTATCTGACCCGGCTGTTTGAACACACCCGGGGAAATATTTCGGAAACCGCACGCATCAGCGGTCTGGAAAGGGCATCCATCCAGAAGATCATCCGCCGCCTGGACATGGATATCTCCCGGTTCAGATCATGAACGTGAAAATTCTTGACCTGTCGTTCAATTTGCTCTATATTCCCGGGCTTTTGTTTTGAATAAACCATTGCCTGATGAAGGACATCTGTCATGTATGCCAATATAAGACCGTTCATTGCGCTGTATTCCGCAGTGACGCTGCTGATGATGGGACAGGGGCTGCTGAACACGTTTCTGGGACTCCGACTCTCTTTGGAAGGAATATCCACCCAGGTGACCGGCCTGGTGTTGAGTGCCTATTTCGTGGGGCTGGTGGCCGGCACCACCCTGGGCCGGAAGATCATCCGGAGTGTGGGGCACATCCGTGCCTTTGCCGCGTTCACCGCAGTCACTACCGCGGTGATAATGGTCCACGGGTTCTGCACCGCGCCGCTGCTGTGGGCCGGGCTTCGATTTGCCACCGGTATCGCCAACATGGGGTTGTTCATGGTCATTGAAAGCTGGCTCAATGAATGTGCCGAACCCCGGTTCCGGGGGCGGATTTTTTCCATATACATGATCGTGAGCTATCTGGGCAGCACTGTGGGACAGCAGCTGCTGAACGCAGGCGATGTCCACGGTCAGACCCTGTTTCTGGTGGCAGGCGTGTTTGTGGTGCTGAGTACCGTGCCCGTGGCCATGACCCGGTCCATCCACCCAAAACTGCCGAAGATCGAACAGGTGGCCATGAAAACCATTTTAAGGAAAGCGCCCATCGGCATGCTGGGATGTTTTGGTGCCGGGCTGCTTCACAGTGCGTTTTACACCATGGGGCCGGTGTTTGCCCACCAGATCCATTTGAGCGTGGCCCAGATCTCGTGGTTCATGAGTCTGACGGTGCTGGGAGGACTGATGCTCCAGTGGCCGGTGGGCATGATGTCGGACCGGCTGGACCGTTCCCTGGTGCTGCCGGGTCTGGGCATCATCCTGGCAGGGATTTCCCTGGCGATCCTTATCGCCTCCCGGTATTCTCTGGGCATGCTGCTGGGGAGCACTGCGGTTTTCGGCGGAATCTTCTTTTCCATCTATCCGGTGGCCGTGGCCCGGGCCCATGATATTTTCGATGCCCAGGACGTGGTCAAGGTCAGTTCGGTGCTGCTGCTGTGCTACGGGATCGGCGCCATGTTCGGCCCCACCCTGGCCGCTTCGGTCATGGCCCTGACGGACACGCCCTATGGATTGTACTATTTTATGATCGCTGTCAGCAGCCTGTATGCAGTGGTCACCCTGCTGCTGCGGCGCATGGAATCCGTGCGGATTGTGCCGGTCGAAGACCAGGTGGAGTTTGTCATGATGGAAACCACGTCGGATGTGGCCATGCATCTGGATCCGAGGATGGAGATTTTCCCGGAGGATCCGGAAAATCCTGTTCATTCTGATGAGCCGGTCCGCGATCATGACAGCAGGGCCGGTGCCTGAAAAAAGTTGTCCGGTCAGGGGGTTTGGAAAAAAGAGGTTTGGTTCCAAGGCTCCAGCGTTTTTTCTGCAGAAACATATTCCAGAAATGCCTGGGTATCGATGAATCCGGTGTCATGGCCTTTCAGACCGTCAAACGCGGTATAGCCGTCTCCGCCGCCGGCAAGAAAGCTGTTGACCACCACCCGATATGTCTTCTCCGGGTTCACGGGGCGCCATATACCGGATTCATCCATGACCCGGCATCCGGACACCCTTTTTCCGCTGGGAGCCGCCGGATCGATCCGGAACCGGAGCCCCGAGGTATAGGGGAATCCTCCGAAAAAGCGCTGTTCATCAAAGATCGCTCCCAATGCATCTTCCAGCAGGGTGGTGATCTGTTGCCCGGTCATCTGGAAAAGGACCAAAGTGTTTTCAAACGGCAGCAGGGCGTAGATGGTTTCGATGGTGATGTTTCCGGCCTGGATGCCGGTCCGGACCCCACCGGCATTCTGGATGGCGATATCCACGTCAAATCCGTTGCGCTGGACTTTTCTTTTAAAAGATGCCGCCACCAGCGGGGCAATGGCGCTGCCTGCGGGCAGGGTCGGGTCCGGGACCCGGATATGGGGCAACGGCGCCATTGCCCGGCCCACGACAGTGCCGCCCTGTTCGGCCACCTGTGCTGTAAACGCCCCGGCAATGGCGGCCACGGCCGGATCCGGTTCCGGCAGACCCATACGGGTATCGCGGTCAATGGCAAGCCGGACCTGTTCCCATGTCCCGGGATCCAGGGGCTGTTCGTCCTGGTCCGGAAACGGGGTGCCGGCGATCAGGCAGGGGGCACCCTGGTGGGAGATGAGTTGGCCGGCGTCATCAAACGCCACAAACAGCCGTCCCAGCATCCGGGCGTGTTCCCAGGCGTGGACCACCACCACATCGGTTCCGTCCGGTACCGTGACCACCGTGGGATAAGGTCCCTCAGGGGTAAGCCCCAGATCATGAAAATTTCCCAGCAGGGTGTGGGAATGACCTCCCACGATAATGTCGGCCCCGGTCAGGGCACTCCCCAGCCGCCGGTCCTGTTCATATCCGATATGGGTGAGCAGGATGATGATCCGGATCCCCCGGGCGGTGAGACGGTCGATGGTTTCCTGGGCGGTCTGGATCACCGGGTGCATCCTGAGCGTGTCCGGCGGACTGGAAATCCGGGCCAGGTCCCGGGTC